>JAFDME010000001.1 GCA_019306075.1 Deltaproteobacteria bacterium
CCCTGACTTTCACAGAGCTCTTCATAGGTAGTAGCAATAAAGGGTTCGCCAAGCCACGGTTTTTCACGGTTCATACGGCTGACAAGACACCCGTCCACCTGACCTGTTCTCAACAGATGATGCAGCAGTCCGGTAACAACACCTCCTCCGGCACCACCCTTTCGTATTATCTCATCTGTACTGTAGCCAACATAGGTGTTGTCGACCCAGCCATCAAATCCCTTATCGATGAAATGCTCGCCAAATACCTGCTCAGCAAGATCGCCGTACTGCACCTGACCACCGGGACAAACTTCCCCGCATAAACCACAGGCAACACATTTCTCTGTCTCCAGCTCCGGATAAAAATTTTCACCAACACGAATCGCGTTACTGGGACACACCCCTGTACAGCTTCCACATCGTGTACATAATTCTTTTGAGGAAAAAGCTACGCTGAGAAACGGATCGTCCAGAACTACCGGAACTTGTGTCAACGGCTTCATTCCTCTTTCAGCCATAAACGCCAGACCCTTTTGATATTCTGCTGAGTACTCAGTCATTACCTGCTCCCGCTCCCTCCATACGGTTTCCCCGGGTTACCGCAGGCTGGCCAAACGCAATGGAACCCTCAGCTATATCTTTGTTCACCAGCGAATGGACACCTATAATCGACCCCTTTCCAATGTGCACACCGTCCATGATCATGGCATGCGACCCGATCCACACATCATCTTCAATAACAACACCCCCTCTGGAGACAAACCCCTGCCTGATCATTGGGATATCTGTTCGATCATAAGCATGATTACCGCCTGCACAGAGATAAGAATAGGCAGCAATCAGCACATCTTTTCCAACTTCAAGGTTACTGTCAGTTGCAAGAATGCAGTTCGCACCGACATCACTGCCCTCACCAACTGTCAGTGATGCATTACGCGCGCGCAAAATGGTATTTCGTGAAATCAAAGCCCCACTGCCAATTAAAACCAGTCCGTTCTCTCCACGTGCATCTATAACGACGTTATCATCAATAGAAACATGGTCGCCGATATCTATTTTTGCACCGCCGCGAATTGTAACATTACGCCCGATAATTACACCCTTTCCCAGGGAACTGACGATATAACGATAGAATTTCTGGCGCAGCCAAAAACCAGCCATACCGGGAAAATTACATAATGTGCCGGTAATAAGTTCATAAAGCAGCAACGCACCGAATCGCGACCTGCCAACCGTAAGGAGGGCATAGCGGCGCCATGCGGATACTCTGCAATCTTTCAGCTGCTCCTGGGTCTGCTGAGCAAAAGGTTTTTTATCAGATACATTCATCTATCCCGACTTCCACCCCGAATAAAATTGATTTTTGCTTCTTCAGATGGTTCCATAGAAAACAGATGCCCAAATGAAACAATTATTGAGTCAAAAATCAACTCGACAAAATACCCTTTACATGACCAAAAAGAAACAGTTTATATGAAAGTCATCTATTGTACGAGGGAAAAGAGAATCGAGGAACTGCTGCCATAACAATCCACATTCACAGGTAGCGGTTAAAAGCATAAATGCCAAACACTCTCGCTCATATCGGACTGCAGGTCCCTCTCGGCAAAACCGGATTCCCCAAGATCCCCCTGCAGTGGATTCTAGTGGGCTGTATTATTCCTGATATTCCATGGATTTTACAGCGTATTCTCAAGATGATACCATTAATTGATCCGGTTCCCCTGAGATTATACGCCATTATCCAGGCCAGTTTTTTCTCCTGCTGCATTCTTTCACTGATCTTCGCTCTACTCACTCGAAAAACCGGATTTATATTTCTTATTCTTTCCGCAAACAGCCTGTTCCACCTTCTCCTGGATGCCTGCCAGATCAAATGGGGAAATGGTGTTCACCTGCTGGCACCGTTTTCCTGGCACACTACAAATTTTGGTTTCTTCTGGCCGGAAGATAGTATCACCCTCATCATAACTGCAATGGGTATTGCCGCACTTATTTACTACTGGCCCAAAGCGAGCAAAAGCAAATTATTTTTGCAAAATCCGAACAGAACCAAGGCAATCTTCCTTACTGTTTTCACCATCCCTCTTCTGTTCATCAAAGATGCCTATAACGCGGATGTCCACTACAGCAAAACCATTCTCAATCAATCGGTACAATCGGGAAAACCGGTGGAGATAGACCGGGGGTACTATAACAGCATTACAAAAACCATTGGAAATTACGCAGACCGTGCTCTCCCTCTTAACAATCCCCCGAAAATTGATTCCGGATCACTGTCCATCAGAGGAATATTTGACCGGAAAAACAGCATTACAGTTACAGAATTTCATAAGCACAAAGGTTTTCGCGACTACGCATCTTATGCGGGCCTGTTCTCTATTCTGTTAATCTGGCTGCACTCAATTATTCGAATACGGACGAACTGATCGCTCTATAAACAAGTCCGGTCTGTCACACCCCCCTGTCCAGGTCAAACGGAAGGCTCTCTTCTGCTGTATCTGATGGATATACAGGTCGCCATTTTTCTCAGACATGGATACCAGCCAGTGAGGGCTGTTTGACCAGAGCTGGTTATCAAACTTTTCACCGGCAGGAGCAGCAATCCTGCCCACCCGGCTGAGCGAATTCCAGTCATGGAGATTAAGAAAGCGATGCCTCTTCCCATTCACCGTAACAAGCCCTCCATCCGGAGACAGGCTGGCGGAGCACCCGGTTGCAACAGCTCTATGCCTACCCGTCTGCAGATCAAAGACAAATACTGAATAGCCGAACCTCTTCCTCACTGTTGCAGCAATTCGAACAGGAGCACCGGCAGCATCTACCTCCAACAGCCTGTACCCTTCAACTACTGTAGTAACTTCATGCCCTTTAATTTTAACATTCTGCAGGGAGGTTCCGTCGGTATAAAAAAGAGAGCGACCATCAGGAGAAAAAGTGAGAGCCCTTGCCTTGACTGCCGTTGCAATCAGTTCCGATGTTCCTCCTCTTTCAGAAATAAGCATTATCCTGTTGCCGGAAATATACCCTATATCTGTTCCATGAGGAGACCAGCGGGGCCGACTCCCCCGGACAATAAACTGCGGTTGTGCATCACTTTCCAGTTTTTGAATATAGATGCCTCCATTCCGCTGGTAGACCACCTTACCGGAAATATTGTCCGGTATTTCCGGTCCTTTGGATCCCCCTCCGGAATCGGCGGGAAAAATAAAAAAGAGAACACTCAGTGACAGGGAAAAGGCAACAGTAACAGCCGAACAAAAATTACATCTGACGTGCAACCTGCGCTCCAGATGTCTGATACAGCTGATTACCATTGATCAACCCTGATGGCATCGTAAAAAATCCGATCTCCTTCGTTGTAGGTTTTTCTCAGAACCTCAACCATGCTCATCACCGCGATATCCGTTGGGATAATGGGAATGCCATTCCCACGCTGTTTCAAGGATTGTTTCAAGGCTGTTAAACTCGGGTTTCCAGCCGAGTTCCCCTATTATTTTTTCCGCTGAGCCAACCAGAACAGCGGGATCACCAGGCCTGCGATCGTCAAAATGATAGTTAATCTCTTTTCCTGTTACCCCACGGGCTGCAGTAATCACATCCAGAATCGAATATCCACTGCCATTGCCAAGATTAAATTTTTCGCTTACTCCGTCATCCAGCAGATAAAGTAAAGACAGATAATGGGCCTGGGCCAGATCAGTAATATGGATATAGTCTCTGATACAGGTTCCATCCTCTGTTGGGTAATCATTACCAAACACAGTCAGCTCATCCTGTAAGCCAAGGGCAGTTCGTAGAATGAGTGGAATAAGATGTGTCTCCGGATTATGATCCTCACCCAGATCTCCTTCAGGGTCCGCTCCGGCTGCGTTGAAATATCTGAGGCAGACGGATTTCAGCCCATAGGCTGAATCAAAGTCATCGAGAATTTTTTCCACCATCCGCTTGGAACGACCATAGGGGTTAACAGGTTGCAGGGGATGATTTTCATCCATGGGCAGACGGGTCGGTTCACCATATACGGCACAAGTGGAAGAAAAAATAAGTTTATCCACACCATGCTCAATCATCGACGAGAGCAGCCCCAGAGTTGCAGCAACATTATTCTGATAATATTTCAGCGGCGAAATTACCGATTCACCAACAGTTGAAAAAGCAGCAAAGTGCATCACCGCTCTGATATCATGTGTTTTGAAAATCCTGTCCAGCAGCTTTTCATCGTTCAGGTCTCCCTCATAAAGAGGACCCCAGCGAACTGACTCCCTGTGCCCAATGCTGAGATTATCAAGCACAACCGGACGCATCCCTTTGGCATGAAGATATTTTCCCATGTGAGAGCCAATATAACCGGCTCCACCTACTATTAATATTTCAGACATTCATTCAATTCCAACAAGGTTTAAGTTTATCCCAATTTTCAACAGGACAGGGCGCCGGGGAAAAGTCCAGCCTGTATCTGATGAAAATACTCACCTGCGTATATTGATCCGTAGCTGTTCGAAAATAAAACGAAAAGATCCAATACGACGACCAAAACCGGTTATGCCCTTTTCATCGCACAACAGCTGAAGCAGAGAGGCTGCAGGACGATCCATGGATAACAGTCCATAAGGTATAAAAGTGCCAAAAGAACCGGGGCGGTTAACGTGAAAAGGGAGGGGAAGAGGATCACTGCCTGACAATACGGGAATACAGAGATCAGCCGCCTCAGCAAAAAGAGCGCCATCAGGCCAAAAACCAGGCCGATTGCCACTGTCCCCGAGAAACAGGGGATACTCATGATCGGATTGCAAAAGACATTCAACTGTCCTGCCCCGCCCCCCAAACCACTTCCCTGCGCCCCATGGAATAACAGGTAACCCGCCGCTGGCGGCGACGGTTTCAGCCAAATCAGCCAGGGACAGCGTTCGATCCTTCACGGTAAAGGAACTGCAGAGGGACAGAAGCTCCAGCTTCTCCCTGCTGATGATCTGCCGCCCGGAAACAAGAATCATACAGACATCACCCTTGCGGGCAATCAGGCTTTCCTGCTCGGCAGTACAATGGAAGCTGAAAGAAAAGGCACTGCCACCTCCATCACCAGTTTCATCCGGAGCCACTGCCTTCTGTTTCAGTTCATCAAAGACATTAAAACCTTCACTTTCGGTCAAGGCGAGAACGTACTGAATTTCCCCGGCAATTCGATCCATACCGGCAGCCCGGGAAAAATTGACCGATGCAGCCTCCAGGAACTGGTCCAGAGAAAAGTCAGGATATATATGGACGTGACCGTCAATAAATACAGGCATAGATCCTATTACCACATCTGCCTGCCGATCAGGCAGGTATCTGTAAGAGTAATCAACAGGTTGTTTAGGCTGAAGGCTGTTAGGGGAGGTTCTTCGCCGTCTTTCGGAGTCTGCGCTTACCTGCTTTTCTTCACAGCCTAACAATCTAACAGTCTAACAACCTGGGTTACGGGCATCGCCAGCTTTAGTGCCTTACTTCAGAATTTCTGTAATAAAAAACAAGAAACTGAGTAGGGTCGTTTAAAATTATGTGGATGAATTTACTTCCATGCCACTTACTTGCAGCTTGTCTGCGTTAGGAGTAACATACTAATATCATTATATCATGGCACGGACCTTGTTCTTAATATCTTCAACAGCCAAACCCTGATGCGGCAACTGTTCCGCTATGCCCCCATGACCGAGTTTGCTTGTTCCCATAAGAGAATAGCGCGGAGAGAACCCTCTTTCAAGCAGCCAGGTTCCATAACGGACACCAAGACCTGTTTTGCTGTTCTGACTCTCCACAACCAGGGCAAAAGGACTTTTACCCACCTTTGCCAGCATATCCTCATCAATTATATTAAGGGTCGGCTTATTAATTAGACCGATATTGAATCCCTCCTTTTTCAACTGCTCTACCGCATCAAGACATCTGTAAACCATTTCACCATAAGTGACAATTACACCATCACTTCCATCCCTTACAATTTCATCCTGATCCGGAGTAAAGACATAATCATCACCATAAAGTCTATCTCCCTTCCCTGTAAAAATATACGGTGTGGCCGATCTGGTTGAGAACACAAATCGCAGACCGGGATGATTAAAAATTTCCTTTAACAATCCCCGCAACTGACCGGCATCAGCGGGGAAATAGAGGCGGGTGAGATCACTCTCGGCAAGGGCATTATCTGCAAAGAAATTATTGATGCCGAAATGGCAGGTGTTATCAGCCATATCATCAATCCCGGAATGGGAAAAATGAGCGATCACATTGGCGTCATTTAAACGAGCCATGGTTATCTCAGAGACAACCATCTCAAGAAAGGCGGCAAAGGTCCCAAAGATGCCAACACGCCCCGGCTCCGAACCAAACCCGGCGGCAACAGAGTAGTTGTTTCTTTCCATAATCCCGCCATTAACATAAACTTCCGGGTGATTTTTACGGATATGATGCAGCCCGCAGGATCCTTCCAGATCCGAGTCAACCACCAGCACCTTCGAGGAGGCGTCCTCTGTATTATCCAGAATCTCGCAGATTACCTTACCGAAATCATCCCGCACCTTTGCGGTTTCCGAACTGCTTCCAAGATATTCAGTTGTAACTTTTTCTGTTTTATAGCTGGTCAGTGCATTAACAGCTTCCGTCAAACCACGACTGGTAAGATAGTCAACAGCAAGATCCACAGCAATAACATCATGCCCCTTTGATGTCCCCTCGATACCAGCGATACCCACCGCCATGGGCCTTTTATTGATAAGAGCCGAAGGACCGTCACTGGTCAATGCCTCCCGTATACGATCAAAAAGCGACTCGATATTCTCTCCGTCTCCGGCATTGGCCGGCAGCCCGTGTCCTTCAAGAGTGGAAACCACATCGTAACCATGCAGGTATTCGCTTGGATGACCGGCAATAGTTACATCATTGTCATCGATAAACAGTTTAACCTTCAGGTTTCTGGCAACAGCATAACGCGCTGCTTCGGCATTATCTCCCTCCATCTGAGAACCGTCACTGCCGAACATAACGACTGTTTTTTCCGGTTCAGCTTCAGCCACACCATTGACATAACTCCAGAGGTGTCCAAGCCGGCCCGATGAGAAAAAGATCCCATTCTTCTCATCCCGCTCCGGATGACCATAATACCCCTTATCATATTCCCGATAATGAAGAAGTGATTCCGCCTCACGATAACCGTTCAACACCGCCATCATATACTGAATGGCAACCCTGTGGCCTGCCTCATCAAAGTAGACAGGGTGAATTGTATCGGTCCCTTTCATAAACCCGTCGACGATGAGGAGTTCCGGAACGATATCAAAGGCACCTCCTGTATGTCCTCCAAGCCCTTTCACATTGGCCAGGGCAGTAAAAAACACCAGGCTATCCCGGACGAGAGAGATATTTTCTTTTAACGTCTGCAACTGGTCATCAGTTAATTTTTCCTGACTTAAATTAAACTTCAAAGGAGTGTAGCGATCTAAATCGAGAGGTAAATCCATTTCATTCTCCAATCAGCATTAATGCCCTTTCCCGGGCTGATAATATTGTTTCCGATATGACAAAAGCAAAGACATTGTTTACCAGAGTCAACTCTGCTCTTTTTCCTGCGGTAAAACAAGATTTAGAAACAGACCAAGAATTCCTGCCAGACCGATTTTCTCTATGGCAAAAGATCCGGCTGTAAACTTCATGCCGCCAATGCCGCAAACCAGAATTACAGCCACTATAATCAGATTTCTGGGGGTTGTAAGGTCCTGGCCTGATTTTACCAGGGTGTTAATCCCCATAACAGTAATCATGCCAAAAAGCAGAATCATAATTCCCCCCATAACAGGGCTGGGAATGGTAGCAAGAAGAGCCCCGACTTTCCCGACAAGAGAAAGTAGAATAGCGGTCAGTGCCGCCCAGGTCATAATTGCCGGATTATAGGCCTTGGTTAATGCAACAGCCCCGCTCACCTCAGAATATGTTGTGTTCGGGGGCCCGCCAAGCATCGAGGCCAAAGATGTGGCAATACCATCACCCAGCAGAGTATTTTCAATTCCCGGATCCTTCACATAATCTTTGCCGGTTATGGCACCAACAGCCAGGATATCACCAAAATGTTCGATTGCAGGAGCGATAGCCACAGGAACAATAAATAAGACAGCCTCCCACTTCCACTCAGGCAGCACAAATGCAGGCATCGCAAACCATGCCTTATCCGCAAGGGGAGCCAGTGAGATCAGCGCAGGAGAAGTCCAGTTCGGCAGGGCACCCGGATCAAACGAGGCCTGTATTGAGGCTGTAAATCCTGTAACATCGAGAAAAAAGGCTGTCAGATAACCACCACAGATACCGCAAATGATCGGAATGAGCTTCAGCCAGCCCCGGCCAAGCAGAGACACAAGCACAGTTGTTGCCAGGGAGACACCCGCCACAATCATGGCGGTTTTTTCAGGAACCAGCCATGCCGACCCATCGCCCGTGCGTCCGGAGGCCATATCTACGGCAACGGGGGCCAGAACAAGACCGATCACCATAATGACAGGACCGGTAACAACCGGGGGCAGAACCCTGTGAAGAACATCGGAGCCAAAGAACCGGATAGCAAGACTCAACAGGACGTAAAACCCACCGGCAGCGGCAAGACCGCACATGGTCGCAGGAATCCCCCAGGTCTGAACACCGTAAATAATAGGTGCAATAAAGGCAAAGGATGAGGCCAGAAAAACTGGAACTTTTCCCCTGGTTATAACTTGAAACACCAGGGTCCCGAGGCCGGCAGTAAAAAGAGCCACATTGGGATCAAGGCCTGTCAATATTGGAACAAGAACCAGCGCTCCAAAAGCCACAAAAAGCATCTGTGCTCCAAGCAGACTGTCACCCAATCTGAATTTATAGTCACTACTCCGCGTCTCACCGGGCATACCTTTAACCTCCATTTATTCGTTTTAAAAAAATTTGTAAACCGGGATGAAATTCCAACAATCCTGCAGGAATCCTCAATGCTGAATGAAGGACAAAAAAAAAGTCATTACAGAGACTGTAATGACTTTCAGGGTTACTTTGTCCCGAAGATTTTATCTCCGGCATCTCCAAGTCCAGGCAATATGTATCCAACCTCATTTAATCGATCATCCACCGCAGCAACATAAATCTCCACATCGGGATGGGCATCCGTCACTTTTTTTATCCCCTCTGGTGCCGCCACAAGAAAAAGCCCCTTTATTGTTTTACATCCAGCTTTTTTCAAGGTTTCAATGGTAGCAAGCAGCGTACCACCGGTGGCCAGCATCGGATCCAGAATCAAAGCAATACGCTCATCGATTTCTTTTGCTGTTTTAACATAATACTCTACCGGCTGGAGAGTCTCTTCATTGCGGTAATAGCCGACAACACTCACTTTGGCGGAAGGAATAAGATCAATAACACCATCCATCATACCCAAACCAGCCCGCAGAATCGGCACAATGGTAATTTTTTTGCCCTTCAATTTCTCAACATCAACTGACCCGGCCCAGCCCTCAATCGTTTTTTTCTGCAGAGGCAGATCCTTCGTAGCCTCATAGGTCAATAATCTGGCCACCTCCGAGGAAAGGTCCCGAAAATCCTTGGTTGAGATATCATGCCTTCGCATAAGACCGAGTTTATGTTTAATCAGTGGATGATCCGCTACATGTACTGTCATAATCGTCTCCTGGAGTACAAATTTATCAACTCACATTTTTTCTTTGACAAAATATATGTGGGTTCCTGTTATAAAAAAATACCGGGAAATAGCAAGGTATTTTCCACACGCCAGGCAGGCAAAAAGTATCAATCCAGGCTTCGAACTCTACCAATCCTGGTGTAGGGCAAAAGTTCCACCGCGAGAATACTGGCAAAAATCAGGAAGCCTCCCATAAACTGCATAATCGTAAGTCGCTCACCTAAAAACAACATACCACTGATTGCTGCAAAAACCGCCTCTGAACTGAGAATGATTGCTGCATCCGGTGCCGGAGTATATCTCTGGCCGACAACCTGCAGAGTAAAAGCCATACCAACAGAAAAGAGGCCGATATAACAGATACCCCAGGCAGCTCCCAAAAAATCGGCGACGAGAGGTTTTTCAACAAAGCAACCGAGAGTCAGCCCTAAAATACCGCAGACAGTAAACTGTGTCGCGGCGACAACAAGGGGAGCCCTGGTCCTTGAAGCCATAGCCCCGACCAGCATGACATGGACAGCCCAGAACAGCGTACTGGAGATTACCCAGAGATCACCCTCGACAAGTTCAACTCTGTGAGCCCCACTCATAATATAGGTGCCGATAAAACAACAAATTGATGCAGGCCAGACAATAAAAGGCACTTTACGTCTTAAAAAGAAAAACCCGAGAAACGGTACAAGGGGAACATAGAGAGAGGTCAGGAAACCTGAATTAATCACACTGGTTCGAAGAATGCCATGCTGCTGAAGAACAGCAGCCGTGAGCAGCACGGTTCCGGTAATGACCAGCACCAGCCAGTCATCTATCTTAAATTTCCTCACATCTCTCTCTACCCTGTGAAACTGCTTCAGGGCGAAAGGAAAAACGATGAGTGCACCTACCAGAAAGCGAGCTCCGGTAAAGCTTATTGCACCGAGATTTCCAACTCCTATCTGCTGCACTACGAAACTTGAACCCCAGATCGCTGCAGCCAGAGTCAGGAGCAAGTTAGCCTGTAACCGATTCATATCTCTCCCGAGAATTGCACAAAAATTTTTTGGTTATCACTCAAATTCAGCTGGCAGCAGGTGTTGCAGCGGGGTGCTGGCAAACAATCCCGCAGCGGGGCACGAGCGTGGACGTTTGCAGATATCCTGCTGCACACCTGCTGTTCCAGAAAGCTACCAGATAATGGAGCTAAGGGTCAGTAGTAATCAGATATCTTTTAGCTGGAGGAAAATATACACCGGAAGAACAAATTTACAACATTTCGCGAAATTGCCCCGACTCACGAAGCATCCCCCTTCTTTCACCCTGTTCGCTTAGACAGAAGAACACTTTCATATGAAATAGCAATTGACTTTATTTAACCTTCTTTGGATAATGACTGTCAATTATCAATTATCACCGTAGAGATTGAGCACTTCTTTGTCATCCTGGCAGTTATTCTTCAGCCACTGGACGGTGTCTTCATATTTGTTTTAAGAGCATTCTATCTATCCTGGAGGTTTACCCATATGGAAATTCTCTCCTCGCGGCAAAACAGTATCCTCGCTCTTGCAGGAAAACAGGGAAGAGTTGATGTGGAAGAACTGTCCCTCTCCTTTCAGGTCTCACCGCAAACCATCAGAAAAGACCTGAACAGCCTCTGCGACAGGCAACTCCTGCAGAGAGTCCATGGTGGTGCAATTGTCGGCTCAGGCATTGTAAATGTAAACTATGAGGCAAGACGCCTTCTTGCACCACGGGCAAAAAAAGCGATAGGACAAAAAGCTGCAGCGCTAATTTCCGACAACAGTTCTCTGCTTATTAATATTGGTACCACCACAGAACAGGTTGCCCATGCGCTGAAAATCCACAGGGGCTTGCTGGTCATTACCAACAACATAAATGCTGTTGATATTATGAAAGATTTTCCCGGCATAAAGATGATTATTGCCGGCGGACTGGTTAGACGCTCAGATGGAGGGATCGTTGGAGTTGCCGCCGTTGACTTCATTAACCAGTTTAAAGTTGACTATGCTGTCATAGGTGTTTCCGCGATAGACGAAGATGGCTCCCTGCTCGATTTTGATTTCAGGGAGGTTCGGGTTGCCCAGGCGATAATAGCAAATGCCCGTCATGTGATCCTGGTTGCCGACACGGCCAAACTCGAACGTACTGCACCGATTCGCATCAGTCATATCTCGCAGATCAGCACCATAGTGACCAACAGAGACCTGCCGGAAAAACTCGAAAAAATTTGCAATGACAACGATGTACGAGTAGTTGTTGCCGCTGAATAATCCGGATCAACTGTGGTCGTGGATGCAAAAATAAAACACTTTGATTTCAATCGAATCAGTACTTATTCTGCAGTAATTATCATTCGTAAAACTAGCGGGACATGCCAGCCCGCGTTAAAATCGTTCCACAACGATTACCAATGAACCCCGGCGGCCAGCAGACGCCCTTTTTCCGATAGAGCTGACAGCGGGTGTTGCAGCGGTTTCCGGAAACTGCCAGACAATGAAACTGAGGTTCAGTGGTAATTAAAAACAATTATGACAGAGAGTGAGATATGAACAGCCCTGTTTTTGATATAGCCATAATCGGCGGCGGCATTAATGGCTGCGGCATTGCCCGTGATGCCGCTGGACGCGGTCTGTCTGTTTTCCTCTGTGAACAGAATGATCTGGCCAGCGGCACTTCTTCTGCCAGCACTAAACTCATCCACGGAGGGCTTCGCTATCTCGAATATTACGAATTCCGCCTGGTCAGAGAATCGCTTCGGGAGCGGGAAATTCTTCTCAACGCGGCACCCCATATCATCTGGCCGCTGCGCTTTATACTTCCCCATCACAAGGGATTACGCCCTGCCTGGATGATACGGCTGGGGCTCTTCCTCTACGACCATATCGGCGGCAGAAAACTGCTTCCATGCACCAGCAGTGTGAACCTGACCACAGATGAGGCTGGGGCATCACTGAAAGGTAACTATACCAGAGGATTTGAATATTCCGACTGCTGGGTTATGGACAGTCGCCTGGTTATTCTCAACGCCCGGGATGCGGCTGCCAGAGGAGCAGAGATAAAGGTCCGAACTCCACTCCTCTCCGCAGAGAGAACAAAAGAGATCTGGATACTGAAAACTCTTGATAAAAACAGCGGAAAAGAGAGTACGGTGAAGGCCAGAACTCTTATCAACGCAAGCGGTCCCTGGCTTGATTCCACCCTTACCCGCATTTCCCACAGTAAAACTACGGAACATATCCGCATGGTAAAGGGAAGTCATATACTGGTGAATAAACTTTTCGAGCACGACCGGGCATATATTTTTCAAAATGATGATAATCGAATCATCTTTGCAATCCCGTTCCAGAACAGATTCACCCTGATCGGCACTACCGATGTAGATTTCATCGGCAAACCGGATGAAGTGGCAATTGACGATAACGAGATCAATTATCTTTGTGAGGCTGCCAATGAATATTTCACCACACAGATCAGTCCTGAAAGTGTCGTTTACAGCTACTCCGGAATTCGACCTCTTTTTGATGACGGTAAGAGTGAGGCCAAGGCAGCAACCAGGGATTACGTACTTAAACTTGACACCGGAGATAACGAACCGCCTCTACTCTCCATCTATGGCGGTAAAATTACCACATACCGGAAACTCGCTGAATCTGTACTGGAAAAACTCGAAGATTTTCTGCCGGAAATGAACAATCCATGGACGGAAACAGCAAATCTTCCCGGTGGAGACTTTTCGCCGGATGGTTTTGCGGACGAGGTAAAAAAACTCACAACGGCCTGCCCGGTTATCTCAAAAGAACATGCAACACATCTCATCAGAACTTATGGAACCTGTGCCCATGAGATGAGCAGGAATATTCAGACAAAAGAACAACTCGGTACTCATTTCGGTCACAATCTTTATAGCTTTGAAGTGGATTATCTACTCTCTAAGGAGTGGGCACAAAGCAGTGAAGATATACTCTGGCGACGGACCAGGACGGGCCTTTTTTTAGATGCCGGGGAGACAGAGCGGCTGGAAAACTATCTGAATAAAAAACTTTCGGAACCATCCGGAAAGGAGAAAGAACAATACAGGTAGTATGTTGAAGTAAAGCAACAGAATATCAGCAATTCCCGAAGCAAGCCTCATTGTAGTCTAAAAACGGGTACGTCGGTCATTTGATTTGGCAATATAGCGTTTCTATCAAAATTCGATCAAGTTGTCGCTTCTGGACAATAAAAAAGGCTGCAGATTACATTTTTTGAGCATAATACTCCATCAGTCTCTTCTTGTTATTTTTCAGGAAGAGAGCCACTGTTCTTTGAAAATTGAAAGATCTGTTATCGCAGATCGATTGGCACCCAGCCCAGAAGAATTCGGTACAGATGCTCCATGATTTCAAATATAAAGCCGTGGAACCAATAACGGATATTCTCCCAGAGAGACTTCTTTGTCTTCCATTCTTTCCATAATGCATTGAACAAGGGGCAACATCGTTGTCGGATCTGGTCAACCAAAAAGGCAAGCATCATGAGCAGGACAAAGACTACGCTCACAATCAGTTTTATTGTCGCCATCCTGTTGCATAATCATCTCCGGACAAAGAGGAAAAACTTCCTTATAGTCTGGGTGGACAATGGCTGCGCCAAGCATCTGAAGGTAATAAGTGACCTCTCCTGTGGTACGTCGAACCTTCTCCATGCAGGATTTGTTGTGTCGTACCTTGGATGAAAAATACCCAGTGCCATCAAGATTTAAAAGGTAGCATCCTTCCATAAAGATCATTTTTTCAAGAACTTTCCCTCGTTGTAACTGGCGAAAAGCATCTTTAAAAAGAGGTCTGAGATCATTTGGGTCTACATCATCAAGAATATCACGCATAGAGGTGTTTCACATGGTATTTTACCGATACCGTAGATACTCATGAGATTTTGAGGCCCCTTGCGCCGTCTTTCATCAGGTAAGCGAAGACTCCGAAGGCTAGCAGAAAAGGATCTTTTAATGAAAAAACAGCAAAGCCCGACATCAACGTATCTGTCAGGGAAATTACTGTTGTTCCCTTACGATGATCATCGATCTTGTCAAATCCTTTACGTAATGTGCCGAAGAGGGCGTCAGCATTGAGATGCTTACGTAATTTGATTTTGTTAGCATGATCAAGTGCTTTCTTTGCTTGTTTCATTAGTGATTTGATAATGACATATGGCGACTCCTTGTAAGTGATTAATATCCTAACAGAAAAAATCGCCATTTTCAGATACTATGTCAAGCTAAATATCTCCTTTTGAAATCTTTTTTATAATATAAATTCAGTTAGCTACCCATTTACAGCTCGTTGCTGACGTGGGGGGTCTAATGTGGTTAAAATTCATAAAAGTTTACGAAACTAAAATTCAGAATTGCCACTATTGATGCGATTCAGGCTGCTTCGGGAATCGCTGATGAGAGAGAGATTTTCCGCAAAAAGAAGAATTGGTACCGCGTCGGAATAGACCTCAGTGCCAAAAAATTGATATGTCTGCTTAAGCAGGTAATGATCCCCCGCAGTCCCACCCAGAAAAGGCAACAATTCTCCGAACGAATCTCTAATAACCTTATCCAGCAGAATACCAATAGTGGTCAGCCCATCGGGAAAAATGAGCCCACATGCAGGGGCACGAGTTATCTGGGAAGAGCAATCCCGAAAAGCATCATGAAAAACCGTTTCCCGGTTCTGTGAGATATCAGTGGCAATGGTAGCAGCAAATTCAATTTGGTCTGAAGAAAAAAGTGTAAGCGTAATTGAATCTTCCGTAAAACCCATGGTGGAACTCATCTCACTATCAGTGGTGCAACCGATAAGCTTGACTCCAGGGAAAGCTTCAACGATCATCGAAAGCATGTTTTGATAATCAGCCCCGCCTGAGCTCTATTATCGCCAAGCCGACTTCTGCATTCATTGATCACATTTGCAACAGCCTCTACAGGGTCTACCACGTCGCTGGTACTGTTCACGGATAGTAGCATATATTACTCTCGGAAAATATCTTTCAGCGTCCTCAGACCGATACGCCAGATGGACAGACGATAATTTCTTTTACACTCATAAAATAATTTTCAAAACGACGATACCACATTACTGTTAGGAAAGCCATGCAGCCGAAAATCGGAATTATCGCTGAAACCGGGAGGAGATACGAGAAAGGACTGCATAGAAAATAAATCCGTTAACGAGCCCGCCAGCAAGCAGGAACAACCCGTTAAAACCTGCAGAGTTAACATGAAGAACGTCCTGCGCCCGGGTTAACACCATCGACCACGGAAAAGTCAACATGACAAGAAAAATACCGGACATCGGCGTATCATCCGCCGTAATCAGCATGACAACAAATGCAGCGACAACAGCAAGCAGGTACAGGGATGATACCATTACAGCAAATTTGCGCATTCAGAGTCCTCATTTCCGATTTATCAAGTTGACAAACAGACCTGTGCCCTGCTCATTTATCAGGGGCAGCCTGCCTGCGAGTTTTTTGTTCGCTATAAGTACACTGGAACTATGACTGTACGGCTCTGAAAAATTTATCAGCAATGCACGCTGAGGTGTCAGAGACAGGCCGGAAATAATAATATCGTATTCATCTTTCAGCAGATCCATCCCATATCGGTCTATACGTATCTGAACACAATGATAAACCAGACGATCGCCAGAGCAAGTCCGCCCCACAACGGCGCACCAAAAAAAGCCAGCCAGCCCAGGTTGATAAAGCCGGTACCAAGCCAGGAAATAAACAACCTGTCACCACGGGTGGTATCAAGGCCCAATATGCCGTGCCGTGGATTCCCGCCGGGACTGAAGCGTTCCCATACTCCCATGGCAGTGATCGATAAAAATAAAACTACGAAAAAAGCTGCTGTTGGCCAAGTCCAGGCCATCCATGATAAACCCATGAAAACCCCTCCGGTTAAACCCGCCCGAGAGCGAAGCCCTTGGCGATGTAGTTACGGACAAAATATATAACAATCGCCCCGGGAATGATAGTCAGAGAACCCGCTGCGGCCAGCAACCCCAGCTCATACCCCGAACTGCTCGCCGTGCGTGTCATTGTTGCTGCTATCGGTTTGGCCGCAACTGAGGTCAATGTTTTCGCCAGCAGCAGTTCAACCCACGAATACATAAAACAGAAAAACATGGTTACTCCTATACCTGCTGCAATGGTCGGAATAAAAATACGTACAAAAAATCTTGAAAACGAATAGCCATCAAGATAAGCAGTTTCATCAAGTTCTTTGGGAATACCTGACATAAATCCTTCAAGAATCCAAACTGCGAGCGGAATATTAAACAGACAGTGCGCCAGCGCCACAGCGAGATGGGTGTCGAATAGACCAATTGCGGAATAGAGTTGAAAAAACGGCAGTGCAAATACTGCCGGCGGTGCCATGCGATTGGTCAGCAGCCAGAAAAACAGATGCTTATCACCGAGAAAACGATAACGGGAAAATGCATAGGCAGCCGGCAACGCTACTGACACCGAGATCACAGTGTTGATCACCACATAAATAATGGAGTTAATGTAACCATTATACCAGGTCGGATCGGTGAAGATAACCTTATAATTTGCCAGGGTAAAATTCTGCGGAAAAAACGAAAACCCACCGAGTATTTCGCCCGTAGTCTTAAACGACATCGCGATCAGACCATAAATCGGCAGCATTAAAAACAGAATATAGAGTGTCGGTACAAACCACTTTCTTGAATAAGTCATATCACTGCTCCTCGTTACGCATCATGATGGTGTAGAACACCCAGCAGATCAGCAAAACCACCAGGAAATAAATCAGAGACATCGCTGCAGCCGGCCCCAGATCAAACTGACCGAGCGCAATCTTGACCAGATCGATGGAGAGGAAAGTTGTTGTATTGCCGGGCCCGCCACCAGTCAATACAAACGGTTCAGTATAGATCATGAAACTGTCCATGAAACGCAACAGGATAGCAATAGTCAGCACCCGTTTCATCTTCGGCAGCTGGATAAAACGAAATATTGCCCAGCGGCTTGCACCATCGATATTGGCGGCCTGATAATAGTCATCGGGTATGGAACTAAGGCCCGCATAGCAGAGCAGCACAATCAGCGAGGTCCAGTGCCACACATCCATAAGTACAGTGGTCATCCAGGCTGCCACCGGCTGCCTGGTGAAATTATAGTCGATGCCCATTGAGTTCAGAGTATGACCCAGCAGACCTATTTCAGGCAGAGCAAAAATATTCCACATGGCGCCGACTACGTTCCACGGAATCAGCAACGGAAGCGCCATCAGCACCAGACAAACGGACGCCCAATGACCTTTACGCGGCATGGTCAACGCAACTCCGATACCAAGTGGAACTTCTATCGCCAGAATCATACCGGTAAAAAGCAACTGACGTACGAGGGCATCATGGAAGCGGTCTGAGCGCAACACCTGTTCGAACCAGGTTGTCCCCTCCCAGAAGAAGACATTGTTGCCAAAAGTTTCCTGGAAAGCATAATTGACCACCGTCATCAGCGGAATAAATGCATTGAAGGCAACCAGTATCAGCACGGGCGTCACCAACCACCAGGCTTTTTGATTCAATGTTTTATTCATTGTCGCCCCCTTCTACAAGCCAATCGTCGCAATAAATCCGTATCTGATCCGGATTAAAATGGATTTTCGGACTTTCTGCCGGGATCCTCTGATCTTCGTTTACCACCATTTTAATCACTTCGGATTCGTGTTTCACCGTGACCACCTGGTAGCGGCCAAGATCTTCTATTTTTTCTATGACAACCGGAATGCCGTCATCAGCAAACTCCACAAACTCCGGTCGCACACCCACAACAGTCCGGCCGTTCAAATCGTCACTTACCGGATGGGAAGTGGCAAGGATATTATTATGAAAGACAGGCTGTCCCCGGTCAATTTTACAGGGCAGAAAATTCATCCCCGGCGAACCGATAAAATAGCCGACAAATGTATGCTTTGGCTTATTAAATAATTCCACAGGGGTGCCTACCTGCACCACAGCCCCGTCATACATAACCACAACCTTGTTGGCAAAGGTCAACGCTTCTACCTGGTCATGAGTGACGTAGATCATGGTAACGCCAATCTGCTGATGCAGCTCCTTAAGTTTCGAGCGGAGCTGCCATTTCAGGTGCGGATCGATAACCGTTAACGGCTCATCAAACAGGATCGCATTAACATCGGAACGCACCAGACCCCGCCCCAGGGAAATTTTTTGTTTACCGTCTGCGGTGAGACCGGATGCCTTTTTTTTAAGATTTGCCGTCAAGTCAAGCATCTCTGCTATCTGATGAACACGTTTTTTTACAGTAGCTTCGTCCGTTCCCCGGTTACGCAGTGGAAATGCAAGATTGTCGAATACTGTCATGGTGTCGTAGACAACGGGAAATTGAAACACCTGGGCAATCTGCCTGTCTGATGTGGGCAGATCGGTCACATCCTGATCATCAAAATAAACTTTCCCTTCAGAAGGGGTGAGCAGGCCGGAAATGATGTTCAACAAAGTTGTCTTCCCGCAACCTGAAGGACCCAACAGGGCATAAGCACTCCCGTCCTCCCAGACCTGACTCACTTCTTTAAGTGCATAGACCGGATCCTGGCCCTTGGGTGGGGGGTAAGCATGCTGTACATTTTTAAATCTGATTGTCGCCATATTACAACCTGTCTGAATTCATAATGTCAGTCTGATTGGACACAAATACTACTGGTGAGTTCTTACCTGGAGTCAACATCGATAAGCCTATCATCAGCTCCAAAATACATACAGTGATCGGCATCAAATACAAAACGTGCCTTTTCACCAAATTTGTAGGAATGAATGCCGCGGGCCTGACAGACCCAGACATTGTCACCCACATTCAGGCGAATAATGGAATCTGAACCGCTGATCTCTGTAATCTGAACAATGCCATCCAATTCAACACCCTGCCCTTCTGTCAACAAGTGGTGAGGTCGCAGCGCAATTTTATAATCACCATCGGGCAAAGATGCCAGCTGTCGAGGAACTTTCCACGATACGGTTTCAGCCAGATAAGCCATTTCTCCCCGCTTTTTTATAGAGGCGGTGTTAATCGGCGGATCGGAGAATACTTCAGCACTTTCCATTGTTGTCGGTTTTCGATAAATCGTTGCTGTCTCTCCAAACTGGACGACGCGTCCCTCTTTGAGTGTTGCCGTGTGACCACCCAGCATCAGGGCTTCAAGCGGTTCAGTAGTAGCATAGACCACTGTCGCACCAGTATCGGCAAATAACTTTGGTAATTCATCCCGCAACTCTTCCCGCAACTTATAGTCAAGATTGGCTAACGGTTCATCCAGCAGCACAAGTTCAGTACCTTTAACAAGTGCCCTTGCCAAAGCCGTTCTCTGCTGCTGACCGCCGGAAAGTTCACTCGGCAGACGATTGAGTGTGGGTGTCAGTTGTAGCAGGTCGGCAAAACGATGTACTTTTTCCTCAATTTCTTTTTTCGATAGTCCGGCAACTTTCAGCGGCGATGCAATATTATCATAGACTGAGAAACTGGGATAATTGATAAAAGCCTGATAAACCATGGCAACACTGCGTTTCTGCACAGGAACTCCGGTCACATTCCGATCCTTCGTCCAAATTTCTCCGGTCGCCGGTTTTTCCAGTCCTGCCATTAATCGCATCAGAGTGGTTTTGCCACTGAGCGTAGTACCCAGCAGGATATTAAACCCTCCCGGTTCAAGTACCAGATTCGTTTCATAGATATGCGTCTCCGCCCCAACACGGAAAGTGACATCTCTCAGCTCAATAGTCATTTAATTATCCCACCGGTTTTTTTTCTTTGACATTGAAGAATTGACAATTTTCACCTGAACATTATTTTGACGGCATAACTGAAGGAATCTGTCTGAGATACCATCATCGATAACCAGTATATCCAGATCAGTCAAATTACCCACTATGATCGAAGCGCTCCGTTCCAACTTCGTCGAGTCAGTAACCATGATGATTGAGCGGGCATGCCGGATGATAGCCTGGGTTACACGGACTTCCCGTAAATCGTAATCAAAGAATTCACCGCTGTCATCAATTGCAGAACAACCGATAACCGCATAATCAAGTTTAAATTTATTTATAAATTCCTCAGTGCTTGAACCTACAATACCGCCATCAGACCGGCGAATCGTGCCGCCGGCAATCATCACCTCAATGCCGGGTGATGGCCACAATATACTTGCCACATTGATGCAATTTGTAATCACCAGCATATCTCTATGATCCACCAGAAATTCTGCTACACGTTCAGTAGTGGTTCCAATATTGATATACATAGAAGAATTATCCGGGATAATTCCAGCCGCAAGTTTACCTATTTCTGCCTTTTCAGCAGCCAGCAGAATTTTTCTGGCACCATATCCGAGATTTTCCACACTCTCTTTTATAACAGCACCGCCATGTACACGCTGAACCAGTTCAAGCTCGTATAACCGGTTTAGGTCACGGCGAATGGTCTGCGGAGTAACCTGCAGATTCGCTGACAGGTCACTCACCTGCACGGAACCATTTTCGCGGATAAAATCCATAATTGAACGCTGTCGCCTGCTTATATCAGCCGGCATGATTAAACCCGGCCGATGTCGTATAAACTCTTCATATATTTTTTATGGTAAGCCCATCAGAGGTGCACTCGAGGTACAGCATGTATCTTGATTACTGCTGAACCCCGGCTTCATTATCCGGTTGCTTTCGGTGTTGCTGCGGGATATCGGCAACCGTCCACGCTCATACCTTGCTGCGGGATTATTTGTCGGCATCCGGCTATAACCCCGGCATCGGCTTGATCAGAGAAAGAGCGCATGTTGGCAGCTGAGTTTGAATAGTGACTAAGAAATATAATATGGAATTCTCATCCTGGTCAGCTCATTTTTACTGAAAACCGGGGCCTGCAGTGAAGCAGACCCCGGCACTTCTTACCGATTACTCAGGAAATATTACTTTTTCCAGCGTTTAACCAGTTCATCGTAACTGATTGTCTCTCCTTTAGGCTTTTCATTACTCAGCTTGGCCTTTGGTGAACCGGGCTTATTAAGCCATTCATTCGGATCGACTTTCGGATTCAGACGCGGACCACAGCCACCGTAAGTTTTGGCTCTTTCATCCGCTTTCTGCATACGGGCCATAACCAGATCCATTTCTTCAGCCAGACGATCCATGGCCTGCTGTGGAGTAAAAGCACCGGAATTCACATCACCGATCTGCTGCCACCAGATTTGCGCCAGCTTGGGATAATCAGGGACGTTGATACCGGTAGGTGACCACATGACTCTGTCAGGAGAGCGATAAAATTCAACCAGCCCGCCGAGCTTCGGTGCTCGTTCAGTAAATGATTTATCATTAATGGTACTCTCACGAATAAATGTCAGGCCGACATGGCTTTTCTTGACATCCACGGTCTTGGAAACCACAAACTGCGCATAAAGCCACGCAGCTTTACGACGGTCAACAGGCGTTGACTTGAACAGAGTCCAGGAACCGGCATCCTGATAACCCAGTTTCTGCCCTTCCACCCAGTAGGGGCCATGTGGAGAAGGAGCCATGCGCCATAAAGGCTTGCCGCTGTCATCGACGGTATTATTACCTTCAGACTTAGGGGCCACCATCGATGCTGTAAACGCAGTATACCAGAAAATCTGCTGTGCTACGTTACCCTGAGAGAGGGCCGGCAGAGACTGATAAAAGTCATAACTGGCGGCGCCTGGAGGGGCATATTTACGCAGCCACTCATCCCATTTACGGATAGCGTAGACGGCCGCAGGACTATTAGCAGCACCCCCGCGCGAAACTGAAGCACCTACAGGGTTACAAGTCCCTTTTTCCATACGAATGCCCCATTCATCTACAGGGACACCATTAGGTAAACCTTTGCTGCCCTCGCCGGCCATGGATAACCATGCATCCGTCATACGCCAGCCGAGGTCAGGAGCACGCTTACCGTAATCCATATGTCCAAAAACTTTTACGCCATCAATCTCCTTGACGTGAACTGAGAAAAATTCAGCGATGTCTTCATAAGCTGACCAATTTACAGGTACGCCCAGATCATAGCCGTAAAGTTTCTTAAATTTCTTCTGCAGTTCAGGACGATCAAACCAGTCTTTGCGAAACCAGTAGAGATTGGCAAACTGCTGATCGGGTAACTGGTAAAGTTTTCCGTCAGGTCCGGTAGTAAATGACTTACCTATAAAGTCATCAACATCCAGCGACGGATTAGTGACATCCTTACCTTCACCGGCCATCCAGTCAGTCAGGTTAACTGCCAGCTGCAGACGTGAATGAGTACCAATTAAATCGGAATCGTTGATATAAGCGTCATACAGATTCCGCTTGGTCTGCATCTGTGTCTGAACAGCCTGTACCACTTCACCCTCACCAAGCAGCTGGTGATTAACTTTAATTCCGGTAATTTCCTCGAATGCCTTAGTGAGTGTTTTAGACTCATATTCATGTGTTGGAATCGTTTCCGACAACACATTAATTTCCATACCCTTGAAAGGTTTTGCGGCGTTAACGAACCAGTCCATCTCCTTTAACTGTTCGGCTTTAGTCAAAGACGATGGTTGAAACTCATCATTAACCCATTTTTTTGCCTCATCCATGCCGGCATAAACATTTTGAACGCCCAGTACAGCTACAGCAGTAATCAGCACAATCTTCTTCAACATAAGGCTCCTCCTGTTTCTATTGGTTGATCTGATTTGCGAAAATTACACTCGTTTTTTCGTAATGTCAATAATACCTTTTCGAAATGTTCGAAAAGTGATAGATAGTTGCATTATATGAAAATCATATGCTCCACCAGAAAAGAGGCAATCACATAAGTCTGTTACAACAATTTACGACCTGCGGAAACGTCAGGCAACAGTTCATCGACTCCCGGATTCATTACTTTCACAGGGTCAGGACGGTACCAGTCAAAATCTCCTGGCTTTCTCCATGGCCCCTGACAATCTATCATTTTTTTGCTGTTTTCTTATCTGACCCGAATAAATCGGAATTTTTTTTAGTATGACTGGATAAGTACCATGGTGCTATACATAGGCACATAATTTCAAAATACACTCCTCAATTTCTCGGAGTCGGAGTTTATGCCCTGGTTTTTAAGGGTGCTTACCTGTTTTTTATTACAGAAGTTCTGGAGTAAGGTACTAAATGCCTGACACCAATGCTCAAGGAGGAATACAATGCCTGCACATATACTCGCAATAGACCAGGGAACTACCTCCAGTCGTGCAATTATCTTCAACGATCAGTTTGGGATAGTTGCTTCAGCGCAACAGGAATTTGAACAGTTTTTCCCCCGCTCCGGATGGGTGGAGCATGACCCTGAGAAAATCTGGAGCAGCACACTGGCCACATGCCGGCAGGCATTAAAAAAAGCAGCACTGTCTGCTTCAGAAATAACCGCCATCGGTATAACAAATCAGAGGGAAACCACTGTCATATGGGACAGAGATACGGGCAAGGCTGTCTATAACGCTATTGTATGGCAGGATCGCAGAACTGCCGAATTCTGCAGAAAGTTAAGAGACGCAGGACATCAGCACCTGGTAACTTCAAAGACCGGCTTGTTGCTCGACCCCTATTTCTCCGGCACCAAAATAAACTGGATACTCAATAACGTCGAAGGTGCTAAAGAAAAAGCCCTGGCCGGCAAACTTGCCTTCGGCACCATTGATACCTTTCTCCTCTGGCGACTGACCGGAGGAACGGAACATGTGACGGATGCCACTAATGGTTCCCGAACCATGCTCTATAATATTCATGATGACTGCTGGGACGACGAGCTTCTCAGGCTTCTTGATATCCCCGCATCACTCCTGCCGGAAGTTAAAGACTCTTCCGCTGATTTCGGCAGCACCATCCAGTCACTTTTTGGTAACCCTATTCCCATTCGAGGGATCGCCGGGGATCAGCAGGCTGCTCTGGTGGGTCAGGCATGCTTTGATCCCGGGATGGTTAAATCCACCTATGGCACCGGCTGCTTTATTGTACTCAACACCGGCAGTGAGCCTGTCTCATCAACCAATAAACTGCTCACTACCGTAGGTTATCGCCTGGACGGTGTCACGACCTATGCTCTTGAAGGTTCTATTTTTGTGGCAGGAGCCGCTGTCCAGTGGATGCGGGATGCAATGGGGCTTATTGACAACGCCTTTGAAGCCGGAACCCTTGCCCGCAAAGCGGACATAAATCAGGATGTCTACCTGGTTCCCGCCTTTACCGGACTCGGAGCACCCCATTGGGATCCTGATGCACGCGGAGCAATTTTCGGCATCACCAGGGCAACAGGACCCGCTGAACTCTCACGGGCAGCCCTGGAGTCTGTCTGCTATCAGACCCGCGACCTTCTTGAGGCAATGGCTGGCGACTGGGAGGGTATGGGGGACACTGTACTGAGGGTGGATGGCGGTATGGTGGCCTCAAACTATACCATGCAGTTTCTGGCAGATATCCTCAATGCCCCAGTGGACAGGCCGATGGTTCTTGAAACAACGGCGGTGGGTGCAGCCTACCTTGCAGGACTGTATGAAGGAATCTTCCCGTCCCCAAAAAAGTGGAGTACAGAGTGGAAACGGGATAAACGTTTTGAACCATCTATAGATGAGCCGCTGAGAAGCAGAAAGTATAGTGGCTGGAAGGACGCTGTGGCCAGGACTTTAACAACGAGATAACCGCAATGAGCCTGCATGCGGGGGGGCAGAAGAACTTTCTCCGGGTCCCCTTCACCTGCAGACGCAGTTCTGTTAACCCGTATTTCCCATGAACCGGCTATGGTTGTTGCCTCAGAGACAAAACCTATCCTCACACAGTTATCGGCAGCTGAAGAATAGTTTCGGTTATAACCGTTTTCACCTTCAATCGAACTTTTGTTCATTTTCACTTGAACTATCGAACCAACAGGATTACAAGTTAACAAAGAGAAAAATTGTGCGATCAAATATCATGACAGAAAAGCCTACAGAACAAACTATCGAGACAGAAGTCCTGATCATCGGCGGTGGTGTTACCGGTGCCGGTATCATGCGCGATCTTTCGCTCAGAGGAATTCAGACTCTGCTTATCGACAAAAAGGATCTATGTGCAGGCGCCTCCGGTGGAAATCATGGCCTGCTCCACTCAGGCAGCAGGTATGTCTTCAGTGACCTCCATTCGGCAATTGAATGCAGGAGAGAGAGTACTATTCTCAAGCATATTGCCCCCCAGTGTATCGAAGAAACCGGGGGGCTTTTTGTTGCTGTTGCAGGAGACGACCCGGAGTTTGCGGAAAACTTTGGATCAAAGTGTGAACCTGCCGGAATAGAGTGTACTCCAATATCTACCTCCAAAGCCAGGGAGCTGGAGCCACTTCTCTCTGACCGACTTTTCAAAGCGTACAGAGTGCCGGATGCAACTGTTGACCCATTCCATCTGGCTCTCCTCAATGTAGCTCATGCCGAAATGGTAAACGGCAGCTCTTTTCGGCCACATACCGAAATCCTCTCTTTCATATGCAAAAATGGAAAAATAGAGGCGGCAATCTGCCGAGATAACAGAACACAGTCCACCATAACCGTTCGGGCTGGGCAGTACGTTAATGCAGGTGGGGCCTGGGCCATGGATATTGCCCATATGGCGAACTGTAAAGATGTCAATCTTCTCTACTCCAAGGGCACCCTCCTGGTCAGTCATGATCGGCTGACAACCCATGTGGTCAACCGATTGCGCCCCCCGGGAGATGGCGACATTCTGGTGCCTGGAGGCACAGTCTCTGTTCTGGGCACCACATCTCTGCGGGTCGATGATCTGACAACAGTCAAGCCAACCGTTGCAGAAATCGATATCAACGTCCGGGAAGGAACAGCGATGATACCGGCGCTTGCCACAGCAAGATATATCAGG
Organism: Deltaproteobacteria bacterium; assembly: GCA_019306075.1. Taxonomy (GTDB): domain Bacteria; phylum Desulfobacterota; class Desulfobulbia; order Desulfobulbales; family Desulfocapsaceae; genus Desulfomarina. Next base: position 26,590 of record JAFDME010000001.1, read on the forward strand.
GCATTTTCCGGAGTACGCCCCCTTCTACAGAGTGCTGACAATGCTGATGACAGGGAAGTAACCAGAGGTTTTGCCCTGCTCGACCACTCCTCACAGAACCTCTCCAACTTCTGCACAATTACCGGAGGTAAATTGACCACATACAGGTTAATGGCTGAAAAAACATCAGACCTGATTGCTGAACGAATGCACAACAGCAAACCATGCCAGACTCATACAACCTCTCTGCCCGATGAGGAGAGCTGCCGCTGGACAGAACCGGGAGCCTCTCCTAAATACTGGTATAGAGCGAACGATCCGGAGGATATGATCCTCTGCGAATGCGAGATGGTACCTCAATCGGCAATTGATGAAATCATCACAGATGCACCCGGTGCCGAAGATGAAATGAACCTTGAAGCCATTGCGCTCCGTTCCCGTGCCGGCAAAGGACCGTGCCAGGGATCTTTCTGCGGCATCCGTATCACCTCCCACCTTTATGACCGGGGGCATTACCATGACAAAACCGGGCTCATCCATATGCGTGATTTCTTCAATGAACGTTTCAAAGGGATGCGGACCATCATCTGGGGACAGCAGGCTGCCCAGATGGAGCTGGCAGAGGCACTGCATTGCGGGCTCCTTGGCCTGAACAACTTAGAAGATGACTGAGCACTCGGCCATCGCATACTTCCAACACCCTATTTATGAGTCCATCCATGATTGAAGAAGCCAGGCATTTCACAGCGGAGCTGGCAGTTATCGGTTCAGGTCTTGCGGGTTTTGCAGCATCCATCTTTGCCCTGAACCGAAATATCAAAACTGCCCAGATCGGCAACACAGGAGCAATAGCCTATACCACCGGATATCTGGACCTGCTTGGGTCCCTTGCACCTGACTACGCTGCCTCAATCGAGGATCCGTGGCAGGGTCTGGAACTGCTGCGCAGCTCCTATCCGGAACATCCACTTTGCCGTATCCCTCAAACTGACATACATACAGCCTTTGAGCAATTCACAGGTTTTCTGGGAGAATGCGGCATCAGTTACTCATCTCCCGGAAAAACAAACGCAAGAGTTCTCACCCCTGCGGGAACCCTCAAGCCCACCCTCTGCATGCCTGCAACTATGCAGATCGGGACCACCGCTTTTTCCCGACAAGAACCCTGTGTTATCATTGATTTTAAGGGATTAAAAGGTTTCAGCAGCAGCCAGATTGCAGCCAACCTGAAAGACCAGTGGCCGGAACTCAGAAATACTACAATTGAATTCCCTGATATGAGCCTCGGAGAAATATACCCTGAAGTGATGGCACGTGCTCTTGAAGTCCCTGAAACCCGTGAGAAACTGGCAAAAATTCTGGTCGGAGCAGCAGGAGAGACAAAAATTATCGGTCTGCCGGCAATCCTCGGCATGCATTCTCCGGATCTGGTAAGAAAAGAGATGGAACAACTCACCGGACTGGAAATTTTTGAGATACCAACTATGCCGCCATCTGTTCCAGGAATTCGGTTACGGGAAATGTTTGAGCAGCTCTTCCCGCAAAAAGGAATCACCCTTATCCCACAGCAGAAAGTGGACAAACTGAAAATCGAGCAGGACGGAGCCCGGCTCTTTCTCAGTGATTCATTTGGGCCGATAACAGTTGACGCCAAAAGTGTTATCCTCGCCACCGGTCGTTTTCTGAGTGGAGGACTGGAGGCCAGCATCGACGGCATAACCGAACCTCTGCTTAACCTCCCTGTAACTCAACCGGGATCACGAGAGGAGTGGTACAGGGAAAAATATACAGACAGGCGAGGTCACGAAATCAACAAAGCGGGGATTGAGGTTGACGCCTCTTTCAGACCCCTGGATAACAACGGTGCCCCGTACAGCAATAATCTTTTCGCGGCGGGTGTTATTCTTGCCCACCAGGACTGGATTCGCGGTCGCTGTGGAGCGGGTGTTGCCATTGCCACGGCGTATAAGGCTGTAGAAGAAGTGGAAAAATACTTATCCTGAACCTCATAAACATACCCTCTAAACGGAATCAGCATGGCGGAACCGACAATACCGACAATTAATTTTAAAGAAAAGGCTGAAGAACTGTTGCCGCAAGGGGCCAGTTTTGAATCCTGCCTGACCTGTGGCCTCTGCTCCTCCGGCTGCCCCGCGTCAGGCATTGAAAATATGGATCCCCGCAAATTCATTCGTATGGCTATGCTCGGTATGGACGAAGAGCTGTCCAGCAGTAAATGGATATGGGCGTGTACCCAGTGCAAACGCTGTCAACATGTCTGCCCCATGTCCATTGATATCTCCCAGCTGGTTTTTCTTGCCCGCAGCAACTGGCCCCAGGAGAAAAAACCGGCAGGTATTGTCCGCTCCTGCCAGCTCATCCAGTCAACCGACTCAACCAGCGCCATGGGACTGCCGCCAGAGGATTTTGTCTTTGTGGTCAATGACGTACTTGAAGAAGTTCGGGAATTACAGCCGAAATTCAAAAATTTAGAGGCACCTATGGATAAAAAAGGTGCCCACTTTTTCGTCAATCAGAATTCTCGTGAACCGATGAGTGAACCGGATGAAATGGTCCCTCTATGGAAAATTTTCGATATTGTCGGCGCTGACTGGACATACTCATCGAAAGCATGGGCCGCAGAAAATTTCTGCATGTTCTCAGGCAACGAAAAGGCTTGGTTTGAAGTGATCCGAAAAAGAGTCGATGCAGTGAATAAGCTTGGATGCGAAGTCTGGCTGAATACGGAATGTGGTCATTCCTACTACACAATGTGGAATGGTATCAACCGATTTGGCATGGAGGTTGATTTTAAACTTGAAAGCCTGGTAACCTACTATGCCAGGTGGATCAGAGAAGGGAAATTACCGGTAAATTCAGATTGGAACAGAAAAAATATTAAATTTACAGTTCAGGACCCCTGTATGATCGTCAGAAAGGCCTACGGTGACTCGATCGCCGAGGATATGCGCTTTGTCACAAAGGCCCTGGTAGGCGAAGAGAATTTCATCGACATGCAACCTAATCGCAGTGCCAACTACTGCTGTGGAGGAGGGGGCGGTTTTTTACAGGCGGGCATGACTGAACATCGAAGAACCTACGGCAAACGAAAATTTGACCAGATAGCGGCAACCGGTGCCGCTTATGTACTCACTCCCTGTCATAACTGTCACTCCCAGATGGAGGATATCGGCCATCACTATGGTGGCAGTTACGGAGTTGTCCACTTCTGGACTCTTATCTGTCTCTCTCTCGGTGTCCTCGGAGAAAATGAGCGAACATATCTTGGCCCCGATCTGCTTGAATGTATCTAACCCGACAAGCCGGAAAACTTTTTAGCTACACTGGATAAGTGCCTCCTTGCTGATATTCACCAAATTGATTTAATAGCATTTAATATTTTCTTGTTTTTTAATACAGCTTTTATCGAGTAAGGCACTAGCCCCCATTTTCCTCACACGGATTCCAGCCATGGAGCCCCCAGAGCAGAGAAAGCAGGCCAAGTGCGCTGAGACCGGAAGCTGTCCATGCCACTCCGGCAATTCCTCCCATCTCCCATAAAAATGTGCCGATAAGAACACCGATCATCCTGCCAATTCCGGCGGTGGCGTAAAAACCTGCCATCATAGTTGCACGGGACCCGGGCATAAGTTCAGTACTCAGAGAGAAACTGCAGACCATGGAAAATTCAAAAGAGACAAAAACCATAAACATTCCGATCAGTGCCAGAGGAAGAGTCAGGCCAACCAGGGGTAAAAGGGCGTAGGATATCACAACTAAGACAAGCCCCAGCACGGTAGCCCGCTTTCCCCCGAGCCTGTCAGCGAAAAGCGCTGTCAATGATTCTCCGCAGAGTTCTGCGGCACCAATTGCAATAGTACTGAATCCGAGGGTGAGCAGTGTGACATGGAAATTCTGTTCAAGCCACACGCCATAAATGACAAAGAGACTATCATTGGCAATGGAGATCCAAAAACCGAAAGCGAGCATGCCTGCGGCTGGACGGATCCTGACAAGCTGTTTCAAAGATGAGAACAGTTCTGCCCTGTCCCTCCGGCCCGTATCATGTTTGACTTCTGCCGGAATAATCCGTTTTAAACTGAACCAGCTAATCAGTGCAAGCAGTGAAAGAAGATAGAACGAGAAGATCAGGCCAGCCTGGTCTATCACCAGGCCAAGAAAGGGAATACCTATGAGAGTGCTGCCCGCCCAGGACATCTCAACCAGACCTATTACCCGGCCCCTTCTCTGGAATGGCACATTTTGACCAATAAAAGCCTGAACAGCGGGATCGAAGACCGTTTTCCCCAAACTTGTTACCAGCAGTCCAAGAAAAACCAGCCAGTAAAAAGGGAAAAAACCACAGAGCAGCATGCCGGCAAACAGGCAACCCAGACCATATCCCATCATCGCCCGATAGCCCAGCCGATCAGCAAAAGGACCGCAAAAAAAGCCAATAATGGAGGTGAACTGTCCGGCTGCAATAATAGTGGTAATAGCCGCAAGAGGAACATCAAGCCCGCGGCTGAGAACGGGGGCAAACGGGTAGACAAAGCGACGGCTCGTATTCACCAGCAGTTTAAACAGGGCCAGCGCAATCACCTGTTTATACAGGGGTATCTGTCTTGATTGTGGCTGCCCGGGCAGCAGTTTCGTAGTCAATCTCTCCCCTCTTCACACCTTCAAACAACTTATCCAGCGTAACTAAAAAGTTTGCCGACTTGTCGGGTAAGCCATTTCCAGGGAAAGAGCATGGAAACATGTCTCTGATAAAGCCGGTAATTTTCACCATATTCGGCCAGAATTTTCCTCTCTTCCAGGAGTGTTCCCGCAAAAAGATACACAGTTAAAATAGAGGAAACGATCATGGTTGCCACAGTATAAGCGGGAAGAGCTGACCAGACCAGCAGCAGAGACCCGGCGTACCAGGGATGACGGATAAGCCCGAAAGCTCCTGTCCTGGCAAACGTCTCCCTGTCACTTAACAGAGCATTGCTTTTTCCGGTCTGCAGCTGCTTGACCCCCAGAAAATAATCGAGAGCATACTTCTTTGCTCCCTCCCTGAAAAGAACAAAAGCCAGCACAAGCAGAAAAAATCTCAACAGAAGCCAATATCCATGCCATCTAAAAACTACAGTGTTTTCAAATAATCTCAGAGAATAGATCAATGGTATCAAAGTTATCAGGGAGAGACTGTTAAAAATAATCCTGTACCAGCGATGATATCCGGAATACCTGGATTGCAGATAACCGGTTACGGCAGTGGAAATAAGAAAGCTGTGCATTACACACCAGCTCCCCCATGCAGCAGTCAATAAAAAATAGCTCATTCCGATACAGTCTCAACTATATGGTTCCAGTCATCAGAGTCGACTGACAACAGTTCTCACGTTAATATCCATAGCAGGCACCCCATTTTAGCTCTCTTTTTACCAGAGTGGAAAACCTTCAGGTAAAGGTAGGACAGATCACCATTCTAATCAAGTCGATTGCAAATCTCAGATATTGACACCACCAGCCCGGTGTCATAGAGTTGCTACGAATCTGTCACAGGCAGGGATGACATCTCTATTAAAAATCTTCAAAACTGTTCAGAATGAGGGTTACATGGGAACTAGAAGGTATCGAATATCGGAATTCATGAAGCTGGAGTCTGCCGGCGGTATTTTACTCATGATTGCAGCAGCATTGGCCATGATTATTGCCAACAGTCCCCTGAGTTTTATTTATGATCTTTTTATAACAACTCCCGTACACGTCCGCATAGGCCCCCTGGAGATTGCAAAGCCTCTGCTCCTCTGGGTGAATGACGGCATGATGGCCGGATTCTTTTTTCTGGTGGGACTGGAATTAAAAAGAGAGCTGATGATCGGTGAGCTTTCAGACAGATCAAAACTCATCCTTCCCGCTGTAGGCGCCATCGGCGGGATGGTTGTCCCCTCACTGATCTATCTTGCGATGAACTACCACGATCCTGTTGCGGTGAAAGGCTGGGCGATCCCCGCGGCCACAGATATCGCCTTTGCCCTGGGCATACTTGCACTACTCGGGTCACGGGTTCCGACAAGCCTGAAAATCCTTCTTACATCCCTGGCCATCTTTGACGATATCGGCGCAATTCTCATTATAGCGATCTTTTACACCGACAATATCTCCCTTACATCTCTGCTTATTGTTTTTGTCTGTATCTGCATCCTGGCACTGATGAACAGAAACGAACAGACTGCAATCGGTATGTACATCTTCATAGGGACTATTATGTGGGTTGCCCTGCTGAAGTCAGGCGTACACGCGACCCTTGCCGGTGTCATCCTTGCCATATTCATCCCCATGCACTCCTCAAAAGATCCGAAACACTCGCCCCTTATCCGGCTGGAACATGATATGCACGGCGCCGTGGCTTTTTTCATCCTGCCTATATTTGCCTTCTGCAATTCGGGAATAAACATCTCCAATGCAACAGCGGATTTCTTTACCCACAGTGTACCCCTGGGGATTGCTCTAGGTCTCTTTGTCGGTAAACAGGTGGGGATTTTTGGTTGTATCTGGCTGGCTATTTCGCTGAAACTGACGTCAATGCCGACAGGAATGAACTGGAAGTCCCTCTACGGCATGTCCGCCCTCTGCGGCATAGGATTTACGATGAGTCTTTTTATCGGCTCGCTGGCTTTTAATCAAAACGCCCAGGATCTGGTATTTGATGAACGTCTCGGTATTGTTGCAGGTTCTCTTCTTTCAGGTATTGCCGGATATCTTATCCTCAGAAAAGCCCTGCCTGAATCCGGCTGAGACAGAAGACCGGCACAGACGGAGGGAATTCTGAGTCAAATATCTCCCCCGGCACGTGCCGGCCGGTTCATATCACCGTTACCAGTTCTCAGCGAGCAGTTCAAAATGTGCCTGGGGATGAGCGCAGGCGGGGCACATCTCCAATGCCTCCTCTCCCTCGTGAACATATCCGCAGTTCCGGCATCTCCAGGTTACCTTCATAGATCTCCTGAAGACATGACCTGCTTCAATATTGGAAATAAGGGCTTTATAACGTTTTTCATGCTGTTTTTCCGCCACCGCTATAGCTTCAAAAATAGCAGCTATAGCAGGCAAACCTTCCTCTCTGGCCGTAACTGCAAACTCCGGATACATTATCGTATGCTCATAATTCTCCCCGGCAGCCCCCTCTGTTAAATTTTCCACAGTGGTGCCGATCACCCCGGCCGGAAAAGCAGCCGCCACCTCAACTTCTCCACCCTCAAGTAATTTAAACAGCCGTTTGGCGTGTTCCTTTTCCTGGTCAGCAGTTTCCTCAAAAATATGCTGAATCTGCACATAGCCCTCTTTTTTTGCCTGGGAGGCAAAGTACGTATAACGATTACGAGCCTGCGATTCACCACAAAATGCTGTCAGGATATTCTTCTCTGTCTTGGTACCTTTAATACTTGGCATAGTTCCCTCCCTTTACTGGAATACATCTGAAAAGCCGGTTTTGCACCAGCCGCCACCCCTGGTAAATTTAATCGTTATGCAATTCTTTATCAAGAAGTACTCCCCATCTGCTATTATATGGATGAACCTTATATGCGTTTCTCCCTTTCCTTACCGTGGGATAACCCTTGTTGGCCCACCCAAAAATCGACCCCTTCAGGTTATATACATGGGAGTACCCCCGCCGCTGGAGATCATCGACAAAGGCGGCGGATCGGACACCAACCGCACAATAGGCAATAATAAAAGCATCCCCGGGAAGATTCACTTCTTCCACCTTTTCCAGCCGAACAGCACCGGCGAGATGGCTCACCTCAAATTCTTCAGGCGTACGGATATCAAAGAGATAAAATTGCCGGCCGCTTTTATACAGAGACTGCAAATCCTCAGTGGAAATATGATTTACTTCCGGGTATCTGCTGGAGATGAAATTGTCAACATCAGCCCAACTCTTATGGCCACCGGGCCAATGCCAGCTGAATCCGGCAAGAAGAGATAAAACGAGCAGCCAGAGCAGACAGTGAAAAGTAGTCCTTACTCCATCTGAATTCGGCATGAGCCGACCCTCCCTTCAAATTTTCACTCTCACACCACCGACCGGACAATTACTCTTTTTCTTCAGGGAATTTACAGTCCAGACTGATCATGTCTCCCTCTGTCACTATCTTCACTTCATAGCCAAGAGATTTAAAAAGCTTTACCATCCTCCTATTTGCAGTTGAAGTATACGCTGTCAAACCATCTATGCCATTTTCTTTTGCCGCCTCTGAAAGTTTCCTGATAACAGTACTTGAAAGTCCCTTCCCCTGCCATTCCTTCACCACAGAAAACGCAATTTCAGCCATATTTATCCCAGAATCGAGATAATATTCACCAACAGCAAGTATTCGTTCGTAACCCGGCTCTCCCTCAACTGCAACAATCGTCAGATCTTTTATATAATCAATTAAAAACGTGCTTTCTATCTGCTGAGTAACAAAGCTGCTTCTCTCGTTAAAAAATCTCGATATGACATCATCCTTTTCCAGACCGTAGTAGTGTTCCTGAATAGACCGTTCATCAGTCGGTTTCACCGGCCTGAAGGTTATTTTTTTATTATCGATAACATGGATCTCTTCAAGTTTAAGGGGATAGATAGAATGCATGTCTTCATTGAGAGAGCGCTCCGGGCCGAGAAGCCCCATCTTTCTTGCCTCTTCAAAAAGCCAGTCCCTGAAATCGGGATGGGCTATACTTATCAAGGCGATAGCTCTCTCCTGAAGACTCTTGCCAAAAAGATTCACCGAACCATACTCAGTCACTACATACTGAACCTCGCTGCGTGGAACAACCACTGCAGAGTTCACCAGTTGAGGTACTATCCTGCTCTCTGTGCCATCCGTCTGTGTAGCGGTGAGCATGAGAATCGATTTGCCACCTTTTGACATGGACGCGCCGCGAAAGAAATCAAGTATCCCCGTTACACCGGAAAAGTTATTAAACGGCAGAGCATCTGCAGCAACCTGGCCGGTCAAATCTATCTCCCGGCCGATATTCATCGCAATCATTTTGCTGTTGCGGGAAATAACCCTGGGATCATTGACATATTTTGAAGGGTGAAACTCAATTGCAGCGTTGTTGTCCAGCAGATCATACAGATCTTTATTACCGATAGCATTGCTGGCAATGAGTTTACCGTTGTTATATCCTTTCTTTTTGTTGGTCACCACTCCCATGGCCACCAGTCTCATGATGGTATTAGAAAGAAACTGAGTATGTATTCCCAGATCATTTTTTGTCATCATGGCCCGGATATTTGCCTCAGTGGTGGTTCCAAGGGACATCTGCATGGTCGATCCGTCATCAATAAGCCTGGACACATAGCGGGCCATGGTATCGGCCGAAGCAACATCAGGATATGTCCCTATCTCAATGAGAGGTTCATCGTATTCTACAAAATAATCTATATCACTGACATGGATATAACTCCGGCCCAGCAATCTCGGCATATTCTGGTTCACCTGAGCAATAACAATATCTGCTGCCACGGCTGCAGATTCCGTGATATCAACGGAGATTCCAAGGCTCATCCAGCCAAAATCATCGGGGGGAGTTACCTGAATAAAGGCTACCTGGATAGGCAGGAGTCTCGACCTGATAAGCCTGTGCACATCAGAGATATTTATCGGTGTGATAAAACGCAAATCCCCCTTAAAACTCTGGGAATTAGCGGAACCAAGATAAAAAGAACGAATATTCAAATTCTGGGATTTCGACTTTTTTGCAATGCTCGAAAGCGAAGTCGACTCCCCGCTGAAAAGCCTGACAATCTCCAAATCGGTAAAAAAAGCACTGCCGTCGGCAAGCCCCTTAACCAGATGCTGAGGCTCCCCGCAGTAGGAACCGATAAAAATCCTCTGTCCCGATTGAATCTTTGAAATGGCCTCTTTAACTGACAGTCTGTTCTCCTGGTAATGATCCGCCCAATATCCTGACCTTCCCATAAGGTTCCCTCCTCAACTCATTTTAAACCAGACATCAACAGGGATTCACTCTCAATAAAACCGTGCTCCCGCTCACTCTATTCGGTAATCAACTATTAATTCAAGCTGCATTCCTTCTCTCCGGGCAATGGAAGCTTCTTGATTTAAACCCTTCAACTTGATAGGTTTCCCGTTAAGAGAACAGTTTATTCCACTGCCCCGGATTTCTCTCCGCCCCCCCTGAAAAAACCGGGGAAGATATACAGGCGACAAAGAAGGAGGAAACAGTACTTTGCATTCAGCCGGTGAAACAATACTCCTCCTTGGCCTATCCGCTTCCGAAACCAGGCTTATTACGAGGCTGGTTTCCTCGTTCACAGTTGATGCGGAGTCCATCACCGTCAATGAACTGGAAAATTTCAAAAACAGTTCCCCCAACAAAAAAGTCTGCCTTATCGTTTTTCAGGTTGATGAAGACTCTGGCCAGCAACAACGGGAGATCAGCAGAATCCGACAAGTACTTGGTGATTTCATACCATTACTGATTCTGATTCCCCCAAAAAACATCCCTGAGATCAAGAAATATCTTAAAGCCGGCGGCGACGATTATATAACACTTCCGCTTAACGAAAACCATTTCTCCGTCACGTTCCTCATCCTGCTCGAAATTGGTCAGGCAATGGCCCAGCTTCCACAGGAAAAAACGTCAAAAAGCGGCGGCTACATATGGAACAGGATGGTCAACTACTTCCAGGCGGAAGAAAGTTATTTTTCACCCAGATCCCTTACCGGAAAAAGCGAAAATAACCATATTCTTCATAAATGGAAACGGGTTCGCAGGATTGGTCTTGGCGGTTTTGGCGTAGTCTGGCTGGTAGAAGAAATTGCCACAGGCAGACTGGCCGTTTCCAAAGCACCACATTCAGCTCAAATGAATATCAGAGTACTGCGCTCCGCAGCCATCCTTAAACGTCTGATTCACCACCCCAATATCGCCCAGCTGATTGAAGTACTCAAACAGGATGGCAAATTTATTCTCATTCAGGAATATGTCGACGGGTTTACCCTGCAGGAACTGCTCAAAACAGGTATAACACCGCAGGATAAAGAAAAATATTTCCTCCAGCTCCTCTCCGCTGTCGCCTATTCCCACAGCCACAAAATACTGCACAGGGATATAAAACCGGAAAATATTATGATCACCAGAACCGGCCAGCTTAAGTTGCTCGACTTTGGAATAGCAAAGGATTTATCCTGGCTGCCTCCCGGAAAAAGCTCAGAAGGCACTCTGGATTTCATGTCACCTGAACAGTACGACGGAAAAAGCTGTCTTGCAAGCGACGTTTGGTCCCTGGGTGTTATCCTCTATATATTCGCCACAAACTCAGCACCTTACCACCAATACGGCGACATGTATCCAGTGGACATAGAAACTGTCCTCAAGCAGAGAGCCCCACGCAGGATCAAACCCGATATTTCCCCTGAACTCGACAGGATTATTATGACCTGCCTTACAAAAGACCTTGACCGTCGATATGAGGACGGCAATGAACTGCAACAAGACCTGCTGTCAACCCTGCCCCTGTTCGGGTCGGGAGCCCTTCTAACTGATTTCAATACACCGAAGTCTGTTCTATAAACCACTAAGCAATCTTCGCCCGAGGCTTTCAGGAAGTCCGGCGGTCACTATCTTTTCCTTTGCCTTGCCATAATCATACTCAAAACGGTAAAACTCAACCAGCCATTTATTGGTATCATAAACCAGATAGGCACCTCTGGGATCGCCATCACGCGGCTGTCCGACACTGCCACAGTTAAAAATTTGGCGGTTTGATGCTGCTACGGGGACAACAGACTGATGCCTGGGCGATCGGATATAGACACAAAAAAAGTTTTTCCTGGTAATTGCCACAGGTACATGGGTATGACCGATAAAAAGAATTTTTGCCTTGGAACGGGCGAATGATCTTGAAATAGACGCCTTTTCAGAAACGTAATCCCAGTTACGCGGCTTATACGGGTTGGAATGGCAGAAAACAGCATCATCCCATCTGATAATATCCGACATTTCCCGTAAAAAATAAAAACTTTCATCGGAGAGTCTTTTCCGGGTCCAGTTAATTGCCTGACGCGCCTCCTGCGTCATATTCACGGGAACACCCAAAACAGCAGCATCATGGTTCCCGAGGACAAAAAGCCCATGGGGCAGGAGACGCAGTCTGGCCACACACTGATTAGGATTAGCACCATAACCAACCACATCGCCAAGGCACATATAGCGATCAACACTTTGAGTCGCACTGTGATCAATAAAGCTCTGGAGCGCCTCCAGGTTCGAATGTATATCTGCAAAAACTGCAACTCTCATATTTACAGCCAAACCCGGATAAACCGAAATTTTAAAATGCCTGAATAAGCACCATAAAAACAGTGGTCACTGTCAGTGACCGACCACGATAAACAGAATAAGATTCTTGTTTTTCCACGCATCCTGGTGTTCTATATAACTGGTCAGCTATTTGACTGCACCAGTCCCGGCGGTTTTTTCCCTTTCTTTCCCGGAAAACCTGAACCTGAACAGGAGAACTCCATGGCTAAATCTTTTCCCCTACTCTTTTTCACTCTCCTCTTTCTCACCTTTTCCGGATGCTCTTCCACTAAACTTGTCCAGAGCTGGAGTGAAACTAACTTTGAAGGGCAACCACTTAAACGAATTCTGGTGATCGGTATAATGCGCGGCGACCAGCAGAGGAGAATATATGAAGACACTCTTGTAACCCGCCTGAAAGCTGCAGGTATCAATGGAGTTGCCGGCTACACTCTGATATCAGACACTGAAGATTATAACGACAAGGCCATTATAAAAGATGCCGTACGAAAATCCGGAGCAGATAGTGCACTTATCGCGACACTCGTCAGCGTTAAAGAAAAAGAACGCCATGTACCTCCTTCCGTTTATTATGAACCGATGTACGGCTATCGCCACGGATTCTATGATTATTACGGAATGTCACATCGGGCAGTCTATTCCCCGGGGTATACAACAATTGACACTGTAGTGAAGCTGGAAACCACAGTCTTCACTCTTTCCCCCGAAAAAATGATATGGGCCGGAACCACTGAGAGTTTTAATCCACCATCCCCGCTGAAAATAATTGAGGAAAACGCAGATATCATCATAAAGAGTATGAAAGCATCAAATATGCTATAACTTACTTGTTTTTCCAGGTTTTTTCATTCCCCCGAAACAATCTGCCGATATTCTCATGATGTTTGACCCAGATAAAAAGGGCAATTATGGCTGCGGTCACAACGGTAATGTTTGAAGAACCAAGCAGCCACAGCCAGAGAGGCATCAATCCCGCAGCCAGAAGAGATCCGGCTGAGACAAAACCGGATAAGGCGACTGTAGCAAGGAACACAGCGAGACTGATAAGGATTGCAGGAAAGGAAAAAAAAAGAAAAACACCAAGTCCCGTAGCAACGCCCTTTCCTCCTTTAAAACCGAGATAAACCGGGAACATATGCCCTATCACAGCCATGATCCCGGTCAAAGCAACTATTAACGCTCTGTTATCCGACTCCGGCAAAAAAATATTTGCTGAATAGATGGTCAAAAAACCCTTGAGGCAGTCACAGACAAGAGTGAGAAAACCCAGTTTTTTGCCCAGGACACGGTTCACATTTGTGGCACCGATATTACGGCTGCCCTCGGTTCTCACATCTGTCCCGACCATCCTGCCAATAACAAGACCAAATGGCACAGCCCCGAACAGGTACCCGATTAATGGAAAAAAGAAGCTCATGTTTATGGGCAGATTTTGAGATACAAGCTGTAGTCCGAGAAGAGTATCACTCTGTTTCCTTTCTCCTGTGTCTGGTAAACTTCTTCAGTAACCGTTCTGATATTTCATCGTCACGATATGAGAGGATAGTCACAGGGCATTTTCGAAACATCCTCTCCGCCACCGATCCTGCAAAAATATGCCGAACATCGTGAGTTTTAATGCCCATAATGACCATATCGATATTTTTATCAACAACCAGTTTCAGCAGCTCGTTGGTAGGATCACCAACCCTGAAGGAAAAGGAAACCTGCTTATCCGGCAGAGTCATCGGTTCCATCAGTTTTTTTAACTCCTCGCGCCGCTCTTTCTTTAAAGTTGCAAGATAGTGCTCAACATCCACCTTGTAGCCAAAGGATGTTATCTTATCAACAGCCTCCAGGTCCCTGGCATTGATTACATTCACAACCAGCAGTTCAGCACCAAAAGGTTCAGCTACGCCGGAGGCATAATTAAGGATACCCTGAGAATATTTTGAAAAAGCGATGGGAACCAGTATCTTTTTTACCATTACTTCAACTCCTGCAAAAGGTGATTTAAAAACTCACACTCAGCCATGGCTACGCAGCCACAAGCTCATCCTCTTTTCGTATACGGCCCTTCTGAATCTTCCAGATTAAAGCCAAAAATAGAAATGCCGGAATAAACATCAACTGCTTGGGCGGCCTGTGAGTCTCCATCTGAACAGAGAGAATCTCCTGATCAAAGTCGATTTTTGCCTTTTCGGCAGGACTTGCAAAAGCAACCAGATCAACAATAATCTTTCCCTCTTCATTGCGGGTCTCAATCCCTATGGTGCTGAGTCTTTCTTCACCGGTTGCTTCATCACCAACCGGAAGCATTACAGTCATCTGGTACTCTTTGCCGTTGTCCTTTTCACCCTTAACCTTTAACCGAAGCTGAGAACCGGGATCCATTTCACCCAGTACCTGCGTCAGTTCAGTTGCTGGTTTCTCAACCAGCGGTGGAAAAAACTTGTCCCAGACAAAACCGGGCCTGAAAAGTATAAAGGAGATAAGGATCAGGGCGGCTGTCTCCCACCAGCGGTTTTTAGTGAGAAACCATCCCTGAGTACCCGCGGCAAAAACAAGCATGGCCAGAACAGCTGCACCAACCACAACAACAAAATGGAACCAGCTGTTAACTCCAATCATCAGGAGCTCGGTATTAAAAATAAAAATAAAAGGCAAAATCGCGGTTCGGATATCATAGCCAAACCCCTGGATACCCGTGCGTATGGGATCACCTCCCGATATCCCTGCGGCCGCAAAAGCTGCAAGCCCGACGGGAGGAGTATCATCAGCCAGAATTCCAAAGTAAAAGACAAAGAGATGTACAGCAATAAGTGGCACAATAAGGCCATTCTGAGCTCCGAGACCAACAATTACCGGCGCCATTAAAGTTGACACAACTATATAATTTGCAGTGGTCGGCAGTCCCATGCCAAGGATAAGGCTGATAACAGCTGTAAAGAGAAGTATCAACATGAGATTCCCGCCGGAAATATACTCGACGAACTCGGTCATTACCAGCCCAATTCCGGTCAGCGTTACAGTACCGACAACGATACCGGCAGCAGCGGTGGCTACACCGATACCTATCATGTTTTTGGCTCCGGCTACCATACCTGAGATCATATCCTCCCAACCGCGTTTGGCGGCAAATTCCTCTCCCTGAGCTTTTCTGAAAAATCCTTTCAGGGGACGCTGGGTAAGAACAATAACAAACATCAGAACAGTCGCCCAGAAGGCAGATAGGGACGGCGAGAGGCGCTCCACAGTAAGACACCACATCAGGACAACAACCGGCAGGAGAAAATAATAACCAGCCTGGGCAGTTTCTCCAAGATCCGGCAGTTCTTTTATATCAGTATCGGTATCAAGTTCAGGCACCTTACAAGCATACCAGAGGAGAAGCAGATACGATATGGCCAGCAGAATACAAACGACATAAATTGTTGCCTCTCCTGCGACTGTTTTAATCCAACCCAGGCCAAAATATGTAACGCCCCCAATGATTATAATGGTGAGCACGGTGACAACAAAACTGATCAAACTCTGGGGCAGCGTCTTGACCTTTTTTTTCTCCATTCCCTCGAGCCCCATCTTGCAAGCTTCCAGATGGACAATGTAGACAAGAGCGATATATGAAATAACG
The DNA here is from genome assembly GCA_019306075.1 of Deltaproteobacteria bacterium. Taxonomy (GTDB): domain Bacteria; phylum Desulfobacterota; class Desulfobulbia; order Desulfobulbales; family Desulfocapsaceae; genus Desulfomarina. The sequence continues at coordinate 42,515 of JAFDME010000001.1, forward strand.
GCTGGCAAAAATGCGTGCTTGATTACTTCTATATAGGAGATACCAACATATTCAACCATAAGAAAAGCTGCAGCCCCCATTACAGGAGGAGTCAACTGGCCGTTTGTTGAAGAGGCGACCTCGACTGCACCGGCTTTTTCGGCACTGAAACCAACTTTTTTCATCAGAGGAATAGTGAAGGTTCCCGTAGTAACAACATTCGCGATCGAAGAACCGGAGACAAGGCCGGTCATTGCTGAGGAGATTACTGCCGCCTTGGCCGGCCCTCCGCGCAGATGGCCAAGCCCGGCAAAAGCTGTCCTGATAAAATAGTTGCCGGCTCCGGCTGCTTCAAGAAGAGAACCAAAGAGAACAAACATGAAAACCATACCGGTGGAAACTCCCAGAGCAACACCGTAAACACCCTCAGTAGTGAGCCAGTAGTGATTCATTCCCTTAACAAGACTGGCACCCTTATGAGCTATCACGTCCGGCATATAAGGACCGGCAAAGGTGTAAATAATAAAAACCGCTGCCACAACCATAAGAGGAGGACCAAGCGCCCTCCTGGTAGCTTCAAGCAGAAGGATCAGCCCGGTAACAGCGACAACGAGGTCAAGGGTCGTCGGCTGACCGGGGCGTTCAGCGAGTTGGGCATAAAAGATATAAATGTAGGCAGCACAAAATGCGCCAATAAAGGCGAGAACCCAATCCTGAACGGGAATATACTTTTTGGGTGAGGTCTTAAAAGAGGGAAAGGCAGTGAATGCCAGAAATACGGCAAAGGCAAGATGAATCGATCGGGCCTCAGTGTCGTTTATAACAAAAAAATTCAGCATAAATGGCAGCGGAGAAGCATACCAGAGTTGGAATAAAGTCCAGACAAGGGGTACAAAGAAGAGAACATTTCTGGAGATCTTTCCCTTAGGGGCTCGACCTCCTGTATCCGCCTCGGCTATCATTTCCTGAATATCTTCCTGTGGCAACGGATTTTCAATGGGGTTTGTCATATCGACGACTACTCCTTTTATTTCTGAAAAATTCAGTTATCACCGTCAACACACCGCCTGTATCAATATTTAACACCAGCGGAGAAACACTGTCGACGCAATTACAAACGCATCCATAATATTTTCGGTATCGTTTCGGAGGCAGCACTTACAACTGCAGATTCATTGGCGGGGCAAACAGAAGAACATTTATCTGCGAAAAACCGGGCACATCAAGAGCCACATTCCGGAACATGGCTGAAACCTAAAAAAGAAGATGTGCAGCCGGATGAATACGGCTGCACATCAAAACTGAACCAGGTGATTACATCAGACCTGCTTCTTTGTAATACTTTACGGCACCATCATGCAGAGGCGCGGAAAGACCATCTTTAATCATTGTTTTCTTTTCAAGAGTAGCAAATGCAGGGTGGAGTTTTTTGAACTGATCAAAATTCTCAAATACTGCCTTAACGATCTGATAGATGGTCTCTTCAGGTACATCAGAGGAAGTAACAAAGGTAGCAGCTACACCGAAGGTATGAGTATCGGCATCAGTTCCTTTATACATCCCGCCGGGAATAGTGGCTTTCTTATAGTAGCTGTTATCAGCAACCAGTTTATCAATCTCCGGCCCTTCAACCGGAACAAGAATAGCGTCACAAGTAGTGGTAGCTTCTTTAATAGATCCACTCGGAAAACCAACAGTGTATATCATTGCGTCAATTTTGTTATCACAGAGGGCCTTGGATTGCTCCGCTGCTTTCAGCTCTGAGGCAAGTTTGAAATCTTTTTTGGTCCAGCCCAATTTTCCCATCACTACTTCCATAGTACCTCGCTGACCGGAACCGGGATTACCAATATTTACTCTCTTACCTTTCAGATCTTTAAATGTTTTAATACCGGAGTCAGCACGCGCTACAACGGTGAAAGGTTCTGAGTGGATGGAAAAAACAGCACGGAGTTTTTTGTTTGGACCCTGCTTCTCAAATTTGCTTGTTCCATTGTATGCATGATACTGCCAGTCGGACTGGGCAACGCCCATGTCGAGCTCGCCAGCTGCAATGGCATTGAGATTGTAAACAGAACCACCGGTACTCTCAACCGTGCACCTCAGTCCATGCTCTTTCTTTCCCTTGTTGACCAGGCGTGCAATAGCCCCACCTGTTGGATAGTAGACACCCGTCACACCACCGGTACCGATGGTTACAAAAGTCTGATCTGCTGCCATAAGGTTGGTGGCTGCACCAAAAGCGGTCACACAACCAAAAGCAATTGCTGCCATCAAAGATACTTTCCCTTTCATACTGTTTCTCCTTCGTTCTATTAATTGCTTGTAATTCCTGGGGTTCATTACCGTAATAATAATTTCGTCAAACCACATCCCCTGCAAGGGAGAAACGAAAACAGCCCCGTTTGTCGGGGTCAGGTAAACACACCAGGAAAATAAGAACACCTTACCAAGAAAAGCGTAAAGCGTTTTCCTCATTATCCAGCACAGTAAAACCGGTTCAGTAATAAACCTGAACCATCGTCGCATGTCACAACAATTTTGATAATATGTCAAGGGTTTTCAAGGGGGCTGACCGCTGATTACCCTCTATCTTTTTAAAAACAACCTTAATGTATTCTTTTAGCGACAAAAACAAACTGAAATTCTCTTAAATGGAAATAGAATTTACCACAACAGTGGTTACAGTTTTCAACCGTAGCAGAAAAAAAACTGCTGTGGTAAATTGCCACGATTCAAAATGTACTTTACAAAAGATGAAAATCTCTTAACGCAGACAAACTGCAAGTAAGTACCTTGGAGGTATCTGCCTAGTTTTTGGTTAAATAACCTTCTCCATTTTCTTGTTTTTCTTTACAGCTTTTACGGAGTAAGGTACTAAACGCACCTAATAAAATGAGTATTAGAAAAATATACAAATACCCGGATCCTGTCCTGCGAAAAAAGGCAGCAACAGTGACTTCATTTGACGAAAAACTTGAAGAGATTATCAGTGATATGGCGCAAACCATGTACGATGCCCCCGGAATTGGACTCGCAGCTCCGCAGATAGGGCAATCAATCAGACTCATTGTCGTCGATATAACAGAAGAGCCGGATGATGAGAAAAAATATATGACAATGATCAACCCTGAAATCTCTATACACACAGGAAACCAGCTTGATGAGGAAGGGTGCCTTTCAGTTCCCGAACTCACGGCCAATGTAAAAAGATATAAAGAAATAACAGTCTCCTACCAGGACACTAAAGGTGATTCCCGGGAATTATCTGCAGAGAACCGCTTTGCTGTGGTTCTGCAGCACGAAATTGATCATCTAAACGGCGTGCTGTTTCTGGACCATCTCAGTTCACTCAAAAGGGGTCTCTATAAGAAAAAAGTGAAAAAATGGCTGGCGGAGAAATAGGAGATAACAATGCCCAAACAACCATTACGAATTATTTTTATGGGAACTCCCGACTTCGGGGTACCGAGCCTCCAGGCACTTACGGATGGTCCAGACGAGGTAGTGGCAATAGTAACCCAGCCTGACAGGCGAAAAGGCAGAGGGAAAAAGCTGGCTCCGCCGCCGGTTAAACTCCTTGGAGAGTCCCTTGATATCCCTGTGCTGCAACCGACCAAAATCAGGACGGAAGAATTTCGGAACGGACTGCTCAGTTACCAGCCTGACCTGATTGTGGTCACCGCATATGGCAGAATTCTCCCACCCTCCCTGCTTGAACTCACTCCGATGGGCTGTATTAATGTCCATGGCTCTCTTCTGCCCCTCCACCGCGGAGCTGCACCAATCCAGTGGTCTGTAATTAAAGGTGATAAAAAAACAGGCGTCACCATTATCAGAATGAATGAAGGTATGGATACAGGCGATATATTGCTGAAAGCTGACATCATACCTTCTCCCGAAGAGACAGCAGGTACACTTTTTAATAAACTGGCACAACTTGGCAGTGAGACCCTGCTCAGAGCTATCCAGGGACTGAAAGATGGTACAATAGCTGCGACTGCCCAGGAGCATGAGCAGGCAACCGAAGCTCCGATGCTGAAAAAATCAGACGGACTGATTGATTGGTCAAAAAATGGAGAGAATCTCGAATGTCTTGTTCGGGGCCTTGATCCGTGGCCATCCGCCTTCTGTTTTTGCGAGGGCAAACGGTTGCGCCTTTTCAGACCCGAAGTTGTCTATAAAGAAAGTGGCGCCCAGCCAGGCACCCTGCTACAGGCCGACAAACGTGGGCTACTGGTTGCCTGTGGTGAAAACACTCTGCTGATCAGAGAAGTTCAGCCGGAAGGAAAAAAACGAATGATGGTTGAAGCTTTTCTCTGCGGCTACCCACTCAAGCCGGGGACACTTCTCAGTCAGTGTTGATATCGTGATATCTTCATCGCAAACCAAAATCGGATACGCCGACTGCTTTTCCGGCGTCAGTGGCGATATGCTGCTCGGCGCCCTCATCCATTGCGGCGCTGACCTGGATCTGCTCAGGGATGAGCTTGACAACCTTAATCTTGGAGATTTTGAGTTCCAGGTGGAGCGAAAAAATGTCCAGTCGATCGAAAGCTGTAAAGTGACGATTTGCAGCAAACGCAGGCAGGAACTGCGTACCCTTTCCTCCCTTACAACTATCCTTGAGAGAAGTGGCCTTGACGATGCCATAGCCCGCAGATCAGCAGCAGTCTTTACCACCATTGCCCGGGCTGAGGCGAAAGTACACGGAATTGCCGTGGAAGATGTACATTTCCATGAAATAGGTGCCCTTGACACAATCATTGATGTTGTCGGCACAGTAACGGCGCTGCATCAACTTGGAATAGAGAGACTGATCGCATCCCCTCTCCCCCTCGGCAGAGGATTTGTTGACTGTGACCACGGCAGACTACCGCTTCCGGCCCCGGCAGTCGTTGAGATCCTACAGGACAGTCCTGTTTACGGCGTTGATATCAAGCGGGAATTGGTTACTCCCACGGGGGCAGCTTTAATTCGCACCCTGGCAGATGAGTTTGGCTCCATGCCTCCCATGACGGTCACTGCTGCCGGCTACGGCTCAGGAACCTGTACCCTGCCCGACAACCAGCCAAATCTATTACGTATTATTACCGGCTTTGCTCAGCAGGTCAGTGAGAGCCAGACCGTTGAAGTAATTGAAACCAATCTTGACGACTGGAATCCGGAGATATTCCCTTTTCTCTCGGAAAAACTGTTTACAGCCGGGGCACTTGATGTCAGCCTGACTTCCATCCTGATGAAGAAGGGAAGGCCAGGTTTTACCCTGCAGGTGATCTGCTCCCCGAGCCACTCATTTGAACTGAAACGGATTATCTTCTCCGAAACCACAGGAATCGGACTCCGCTGCCGAAAGGAGGAGCGCCAGACTCTTGCCCGTGAAGAAATCAGCATCACAACACCATGGGGGACAATTAAAGCGAAAAAGATTATGGCACCTTCCGGCCCAATCATATATCCGGAGTATGAGGAGTGTAAAAAGATTGCCTGCCGCCACCATGTTCCGCTGAAGGATGTGTACAACGAAATACGCTGCGGACAGCAACGACAAAAATGAACCGGCTCATCATGACCCTGGCCACCGGTTTCTATGTCGGCATGATACCAAAAGCACCGGGAACATGGGGGTCTCTTGCGGCATTTTTGCCCTGGTTTTTTTTAAAAGACCTCCCCCTGCCGGCATACCTCACCGCCATGTTCCTTATCTTCATAGTTGGATTTTTCGTCTCCGGATCCGCAGAAAAAATCCTTGACCGTCCTGATGCCGGCCCCATCGTCATTGATGAAATCCTCGGCATGCTTATCACCCTTACTCTTGCACCACCCTCTCCTGCAGCCTGGATTCTTGGTTTTATTCTCTTCAGGATATTTGATATCTTCAAGCCTTTTCCGGTATCATGGTTCGATCAGAAAATTCATGGAGGAGCAGGAATAATGATGGATGATGTGATGGCAGGGTTATATGCCCTGGCTTCACTGCAACTGCTATGGCTTGTTATAAAATAATCTGCAGAGAACGCAGAGTCACCTTTCCCCGAAAAAAACTGCTCTCCATGTTCCCTGCAGTATTGCCTCAATAGACTCACATATTATCAGTCTTTTCCAAAACAAACACTATCGCCTTATAGGAAACACCAATCAGTGCAACCCAGCTGATAAGTAAAAATGCACTCATGACTACTCCTTATCTCTTATATTTGTAAACCACCGACTCAACAAACAGAACACGTTTGCACTAACGCAGACAAGCTGCAATTAGGTACCTTGGAGGTATCTACCTAGTTTTATAGTTAAATACCCTTCCTCATTCTCTCGGAGTCTTCGCTTACCTGTTTTTCTTCACAGCTTTTACGGAGTAAGGTACTAACCCGAATAGATCGGAATATTTAAAATGCCTGGATAAGTGCCTTGCTGCTGACATCAACCAAACGAGTTTAATAGCACTATAGATTTTCTTGTTCTTCTTTACAGCTTTTATCAAGTAAGGCACTAATACGCTTTATCATCAGCAAGATCCTTCATATCGATCTTCCTCGAATCCATCTGACGCCAGGCATAGGTTACATACCCCAGAACAAAAGGTATCAGAAAGGCGACATAGGTCATCACGGTCAAAGTATAATGACTGGAAGACGCATTGTAAATTGAGAGACTCGACTGTAAGTCCACCTTGGACGGATAGAAAGCTGTGTTATTAAATCCGGCAGTAAAGAAGATGGCCAGACCGACGAGAACCGTACCCAGGCCGCCAAACCATATACCATTGGTCCCGGAGGCAAGGCTTGTGCGAAGAACTCCCATCACGACGAGAATAATCCCCACCAGCAGCATTCCCAGAACTGCAGGCATGGCCAGAAGATTGCCCAGATACTTGAAGCTGACCATACTGACAACTCCGTTTTCATCAAAACCGTAACCGTCAATAACCAGCAAGGCTACCAGTACATAGAGCAGAAATGGCAGAGAATAGAGGAAATTGGCCAAACATGCTTTCCTCAGCCGGACTTCCAGATCAGGAGTCTCTGTGAAATCTATATTATTTACCAGGTACATGGAACCGAGCACCCGGGCGTTTAATACCAGAAAAATCCCAAGGGACAGATTAAAAAAAGAGAAGGCCCCCTCAACTCCACGAAGAGAATTCGTCCAGGTAACCTGGTTCATACTATTCAAGGTGAAATTCGAACCGGTAAAGAAAGTACCCACTGCTACCCCTATCAGGAGAATCCCTACGGAGCCGTTAATAAAAAGGAACAGCTCATACACCTTTTCACCCAGCAGGTTAGCCGGTTTTGTACGATACTCATAGCTCACTGCCTGTATAATAAACGAAAAAAGAATAAGCATCCACACCCAGTACGCTCCACCAAAACTGGTGGCATAGAATTTAGGAAAAGCAGCAAACAGTGCTCCCCCGAAAAGAACCAGCGTGGTGAAGGTCAACTCCCATTTCCTGCCCAGGGAATTTATCACCAGCGACCTTTCTATTTCGCCCTTTGCCACTTGCCAGAGCAGCGTCTGACCGCCCTGAACGAAGGTTAAAAAGAGAAAGAGGGCTCCAACAACCGAGCAGATAATCCACCAGATCTGCTGCAGTACTACCATATCCAGATTAGCAATCATTTTACACGCCCTCCGGTCCTATTTTGATCTGCCTGAGCATAATTTTAATCTCCGCGAGTAACAGCACGGCAAACAACACAAAAAACATAAAGAATGTCGCTTTTACATGTCCTGCCGCAATATTGGTGGTGGCAACTTTTACAGGCATCAGATCCTGAATGGCCCAGGGCTGACGACCAACTTCAGCAACAACCCAGCCAAGCTCTGAAGCAGTCAGTGCCATAAAAAAAGAGAAGAAGCCGAGTACCAGCAGCCATGTTTTATCTTCCAGAGTTTCTTTATAGGAAAAGTAGAGATAGAGCATCAGAAGAAGAATAAAAAATGAACCAAGAAAAACCATACCATGGAAGGAGTAGTAGGTGGTAGCCACCGGTGGTACAACCTCTTCGGGAGTGTCAAGATAGCCAAAACCCAGATAATCCTGGTTTTCCCTGAATCGTTTAAGGGCAGCAGCTTTAGCCTGTTCATCACCGGCTTTTCCAGCCTCCTGTATGGCTGCGAGATCCGCAATGGCTGCCTTCCCTTTCTTCATCTTCTCGGCAACCGGCATAATACCTTCCGCCTCGTTACCATAAACAAGGTCTTTAATCCCGGGAACAAAAGCATTCCACTCCCTTTTTGCCAATACAGACAGTCCATGTGGAATTGATACTTCAAAGGCAAATGGCTCCTGACCGTCACCAAGCCTTTTGCCGCTGTTTAAGACACCAAGAGCTACAATCTCCGCCCCTTTTGCTCCGTCAAAAAGTCCTTCATAGGCAGCCAGTTTCATGGGCTGAAATCGCCCGTTGTTAAAGGCGGATTCATCACCGGTAAAGGCGGTAAACAGGGAGGCGAGAAGACCAAAAACCGAGGCCACTATGATCGATTTTTTTGCCATATCGACGTGGCGGCCTCTCAGCAGATAGTAGGAGGAAATCGTAATTACAAAGAGAGAACCGACGACAAAACTTGAGCTGGTGGTATGAGTAAACTTGGCGATCGCTATTGGTGCGAAAAGAACCTCCCCGAAATTCTGCATCTCAAAACGAGCACTCTCAGGGTTAAAGACCATACCGAGCGGATACTGCATCCAACCGTTAGCAACAAGAATCCAGAGCGCTGAAAGATTGGAACCTATGGCAACCATCCAGGTAGCAAAAAGATGAAACCCTTTTGAGGTCCGGTCCCAGCCAAAAAACATCACGGCGAAAAAGGTTGCCTCCAGGAAGAAGGCGAGAAGACCTTCAATAGCCAGCGGAGCGCCAAAGATATCACCGACCATCCAGGAATAATTTGACCAGTTTGTACCAAACTGGAATTCGAGAATAATTCCGGTGGCAACCCCAATGGCAAAGTTGATACCAAACAATGTCATCCAAAACTTTGTTATTCTCTTCCAATCCTCATTACCGGTACGCACATACATCGACTCAAAAAACGCACAAAGAAACGACAACCCCAGAGTAAGCGGGACAAAAATCCAGTGATACATTGCTGTCAGGATAAACTGTGCCCTTGCCCAGTTCACCGTGGCCAGATCAATTTCACTCATTGTTACATCCTCCGTTAATGATTATTTCCTGCCGACCTTGTCAACTGGTTAATAACATGGTCAGCCCTTTGCTGATCTGTTGAGAAGTTGCTGTTAAGATAGTTGGGGAAAAAGAAAAGTTTGAGTACAGCAAACATAATTATCAGTTTGATAATTATGATTTTCCATAGAGTCTTACCGACGGTCATGCGGCGAAAACCGTCCCGGTAAAATCTGAAGAGTCGTACTGGATATCCCGCTGCCATCACATGCCCTTTTCTATTTTTCAATCCCTTCATCCACGGGTCATCCGCAAGATGCTGGCCCGTTATGCGCATATGCAAGCTCATTTTATAACTCTATATCAGACTATGGTCAAGAATAATAATCATTCGCTCAGGATATATCAGCTACGCCCAATTGAACAGGAAATAGCAAAAAGTGTCGTCCTTTCTGGATGCTCATGGAGGGGGTAAAAATGTTGGCAGGATTACATGAAAGTCCGGGCAAAGCAGAGATTAAATACCACCATCTCTACCGGGGAAAGGTCACCTGCACAGATTTGCCACCATATCCGTGAACAGAATCATGAGCCCTAACTGTCACTGCGACTATATCATCAGCTATCTTCAACCCGGCCAGGCTGCGGGTAAACGGCTGCTCATCCACATGAGGATGATAGAGGGTTCGGGTGCCGATAACGGTACCATCAGGGCCAGCAATCTCCCATTTATCCGCATAATGATCCCAGCCTTCATCGGAATGGGAAACGGTGACATCAAACCGAAAGATATTGCTTCCAGTTTTTTCAACTTTCACGGCAACAACATTCGCCTCTCCAGCCTGCAGAACTGACGAAGACATCAACAGAAACGAAACTACAGGCAACCATATTTTCATCATACACCACCAAAAAATGATACGATTTCAATAATCCTGCCGATCATTTTTTCGTCCTCCCGGTTAAACTGCAACAACTCTCAAGCCAGACCTGCCAACTTCCTGATGGCTACCTTTTCTCGCAAAAGAGTCCGGAATTCCTCTGCGGGAATTGGGGGACTAAAGAAATAGCCCTGTATCATATCCACTTCCCGATGACGTAAAAAACTGAGCTGTTCTTTTGTTTCAACTCCTTCGGCCACAATTTCCAGTTTCAAACTCTGGCCCATGGCAATAATAGCCTCAACCAGAGCCCGGCTGTTCCTGTTATCCTCAAGGTCATGAATAAAGCTGCGGTCAATTTTCAACACGTGCAGGGGAAAACGCTTGAGATAACTGAGGGAGGAATAACCCGTGCCAAAATCATCCAGTGCCAGCCCTATACCCTGGCGGTCAAGGGTCTTCAGGACAATAAGAGGCTGATCGGAATCCTGCAGAAGCAGGCTTTCGGTGATCTCAAGTTCCAGCTGACTTTTCGACAGTCCACTGACACTCAAGGCCCTGTCCACAGCCTCCAGCAAAGTACCCGAGCGAAACTGCTGGGGCGAGACATTGACCGAAACAGTCAGTTTTTCTCCGAAATCACTCTCCCACAACTTTGCCTCACAGCAGGCAACCTCAAGAACCCATGAGCCAAGTTCATTAATTAAACCGAGATTTTCCGCCAGAGGAATAAATACGTCCGGTGAAACAGTACCGAGTTTGGGATTATACCAGCGCAACAGGGCTTCCGCACCGGTTATCCGACCTTTTCCTATATCAACTTTAGGCTGGTAGTAAAGAGAAAGTTCTTCTTTTTCAAGCGCATAACGGAGCTGGTTGGCTACAGCCATCAACTGTTCCGAGGTGCGCCGCATCTCAAGGGAGAAAAAACGGAAGGTATTCCGCCCATCCTCTTTGGCCTGATACATAGCCATGTCGGCATACTGCATCAGTTGGTCAAGGGACTCGCCGTCATCAGGAAAGATACTGATACCAACACTGATGGTAGTATAAACTTCCCTCTCATTAACTATAAACGGCTGTTGGAAAAGATTGATCAGCTTACGGGCGACGACCTCCGCATGAACATTTTCCTCCAGGCTTTCCAAAAGAATCGTGAACTCATCCCCCCCGGTGCGTGCCGGGGTATCACTCTCCCGCAGTAAATCACGGAGGCGGGCTGCAGTCTGCTTCAGGACTTCATCTCCAACGTCGTGACCAAGGGTATCATTGATATTCTTGAAATTGTCAAGATCAATAAAAAGCAGGGCAACTTTCTTCCTGGATCGACGCGCCCTGGTAAACGCGGAATTCATATAGGACTGCATATAGTGGCGATTTAACAGCCCGGTCAACTGGTCAAAATTAGCCTGGTAAATCAGCTTCTCTTCCCACTCAGTGCGCTCAGTGATATCCTGCGCTGTAACAACAACAATGGGTGGATCATCCAGAGTGGAAAGCTGTATCCTTGCCTCAACAGGATAGGTCGAGCCATCTTTGCGGCGATGAGTACCCTTATGGACCACCGCCTCCCAGCGGCCATTGCCCAGCGGCGCAATAAGTTCAGCAAATGAAGCTTGGTCCTGATCAGTTAATATATCGAGGAAATTTATATTTTCAAACTCCTCTTTGGTATAACCCAGGTTTTCAACCGCCCCTCTGTTGACCTGAAGACAGTTTAAAGATTCAGCATCGATAATAAAAATTTCGGTTGAGCCATCATTTAGAACAGACCCAAGTCGATTATTAAGCTTGTTTTTTTCCTCTTTAAGATCCTCCAATAGATTTTTGTTCTCATAGCGTAGTCGCATGGTAAGGATAAAATTATCATTATATTCCTTGCTGAATTTCATAAAGGCAATAATCAAAATCAACGTCAACAAGCCAGTACCAAAATATACGCTATCACCACCTAATATGGTTTGATAAACTATGGGCATCATCAACGTCAGTTCATAAACGCCAAAAGCAAACACGTCGAGCAGAATGGCCACAGCCCCGGCAGTAACTCCACAAGGATAAAAAATTGCTAGAAAAAGATACGACAGAGGTTCATGCGGGAAAAAAAATAAATTAAGGCTACCTATAGTCAGGCCAATCACAAAAATGCTGGCACGAAAAATGTTCAGCCAGAAAGATAAAGAGTGAGTATTTTTGTTAACATTTCCATACAACCGAAAAAGAAACCAACGCCCTAAAAGAACAGAAAGAAAAACCAAATACCAAGCCAAAAGAGGACGCCAAGGGAATCTCCAACTAAGTAGCAGTACATATAAAGAACCTGAAATTAATAAACTCAATGAAGCAGACTTTGATCTACGATAAAGCTCATCAACCCTGTTTTGCTCAATTCTTTGATCAATGCTAACGTATTGATTATTCATAAGTTTAGAATGTTGGCCAGCTTCTCCGACAATTAATGAAACAAACGCCTATCTGGTTTTTTGCGCCTATCGAACATAATCATCTCTCCAGACCAATCCACCAGGGGAAAAGAATCCTTCTCTGTCATAAAGCGACGATCTTGCTTTGTTCTTATTAAAGATCTACTTGTTTGCTTAGAGATTTTCGTGAGCTGCGCTTTTACTAATCTTTCCATCAACTGTAAATCCTTGCTTTCCAGACGCAAGGCAGCGTCAGCCCAAATTTCTATTACGTCAGTAAATTCTTTGAAATCAATCGGATGGTAGCGTTGTCTGACCTGCTGTAAAGCCCGTCGTCCATTACCCGAACGTTGGTGTTGTCGAATATATTTCTCAACACTTGCCATACCTTCATCAGCATTTACCAGAAGGTGCACAATTCCCATTTTATGTAAGGTTTTGGCACCATATGTAACGCCGCTGGTAATCATTTTCTCGGCAATTGCTATACCACAGGTACGTGCCAAGAAATTATAGGCTCCCATCCCAGGAAAAAGGTTAAAACGTATTTCAGGAAAACCCATTTCTGCATTTTCCGTAGCAATCAACACGTTACTCGCTAAAGCTGACTCAAATCCACCGCCAAGGGCCAATCCTTCAACGAGAGAAATTGTAGTAAGAGGCAAGTGCAAATTCACGAAATTAAGATAGGTCAACTCCACACATAAATTTGCGTATTTATACAATTGCTTTCTGTTTTTCTCTTTTATCAACTTAACAAAAAGAGCTAAATCTCCGCCTAAATTAAAAATCCCAGGAATTTGGGAGTTCATAACCAAATAACGAATCGGAAATTCCTGACCCTCTTTTCTCGTATTATAATAGTCAATAATCCTTTGATACATTCGCCGAATATCTTTCAATAAAACCAAGGTAAAGCAGGGACGAGGTATTGGATTATAATAACACCAGATGGTTTGATGCTGAACATCATACCTGAGAGAAAGTTCCCGATAGCCTTCAAATATACCAAAAAAATCCTGGTTCACACCAATACCTTAGATTAAAAAAATTCTTAAATTCTAAACTTCACTTTAAATTTTCTCTCACACAGAACAAATCACATAATTTCCAGCTGAACACCCTGAAGATAAGCAACAACTATTACAAAACAGAAAGTTAGAAGTCAATTTCTTTTAATTATAATGATCCGAAATACGTTGAATTTAAATTGTCTGATTATGCTGTTCCGGCAGAACCTTATAAAAATTCTGCACCATAACCGATATTCTCATAATTGACCTTAAACGTCAAAGTTAACTTTCAGCACTTATATAACACGAACTACAGGCAGAAATATTACCACATATTAATAACATGATTATACCATTGAATCAACTGTTTAAGCCCATCCCCAAAAAAGATATTGGTACCACCAAAACAATCACAGAGAAAAAACTTGACGACTCTTTTCCTCTTATATACTTTAAGGTTAAAGTGATATAGAAATAATATATCTTCAGCCTGTATCCACGATTACAGTCTTTCAACATAAAAAGCGAAGGCTA
>JAFDME010000017.1 GCA_019306075.1 Deltaproteobacteria bacterium
GCAGATACCTATCTGGAAAAAAAAATAAGTCCTGCAAAGGCCATCGCAGCTATTCGCTCGGGCCAGAGAGTTTTTATCGGATCCGGTTGCGGAGAGCCTCAGATACTGGTTCAGGCCCTCACCGAAAATGCCAATAGATTCAGTGGCCTTGAAATAGTCAGGCTACTGGGAAGAGAGACAGTTTCACTTACCGCAATAGCTGATAAAACGATGGATACCAGTTTAAATGTCCGTTCAATATACCTGGGTGCCAGTAAATCAGAATCAATTGCGAAGCAGCAGAGATTTATCACACCTATGAATATGTCGGATGTACCCGGTCTCTTCATCACCCGCAAACTGCCACTCAATGTTGCCCTGATCCAGGTATCCCCGGCAGATGACTTTGGCTGGATGAGCCTTGGCATTTCTGTAGATGTTACCATGGCAGCCGCCCGTTCCGCAGATTTTGTCATCGTCCAGGTGAACCCCAGGATGCCCAGGGTTATGGGCCAGAGCTTTATCCACGTTAACGATGTTGACCTTATAGTTGAGCATGAAGAGGAGTTGCTGATCGTTCCCCCGTCCAGAGTTATCTCCGAACCGGCCCAGCGTATCGGCCACCATATAGCCAAACTGATTGAAGATGGTTCCACTTTGCAGATCGGTCTTGATGCCGCCTCTCAGGCTACGCTGATGGGACTCTCCGACAAGAATGACCTTGGAGTACATTCCCAGTTTCTCACGGACGATATCATGTCACTTTATGCCCGTGGCAACATCAATAACCATAAAAAAGGTTTCAACGATGGCAAAATGGTAGCCTCCATGGCCATCGGCAGCGGAGATCTGTATGAATTTCTCAACGACAACCCTGCAGTCGACTTCCATCCCTCGGATTATGTGAATGATCCCTTCATAATCGGACAGCACAACCGTATGGTTTCGATGAACGTTGCCACAGAGATGGACCTTACCGGCCAGGTATCCACAGAGGCTTCAGCGGCCACACGATTTGCGGGAGTTTCAGGTATCCCCGACTTCGTCCGGGGAGCCCGCAGGTCACCAGCCGGAAAATCAATCCTTATTCTTTTTTCAGCGACCGAGACAGAAAACGGTCTGCGATCAAATATTGTACCGCAACTCCAGGATACCATAGTTGTTGTTCCCCGCGGTGATGTCCACTATGTTGCAACCGAGTATGGTGTTGTCAACCTCTTTGGCAAATCTGTCCAGGAGAGAGTCGTTGCCATGATTACCCTCGCCCATCCTCAATTCAGGGAAGAACTGTTTCAGGCAGCAAAAGAACTCAACTTTATAGGAGCGGAGAGAAACCTCGGAGAGGCAGCAAAAGCGGTTTATCCAGTTCAACTTGAAAAAACCATCACCATTGACGATGTACCTGTCACCATCCGTCCAGCCAAACCGGTTGACGAGCGACGTATCCAGGAGCATTACTACAGCCTCAGCAAAGGGGATATTCTTACCAGGTTTTTCTGCCAGAAAACAACCTTTGGCAGACCGGAAATGGAGTCAAGGGCCAACGTTGATTATATCAATGATCTGGCTTTGATTGCTGTGGTCGGAGAATTTGGTTTCAGTAAAGTCATTGGAGTGGCTGAATCGATGAAAATTGACGAATTAAACATGACTGAAGTTGCATTTTCCATCAGTAAGGAATACCAGGGAAAAGGGCTCGGGGCTCTTTTCCTGAAAAAAATTGCCGCCGCCACCAGGGCAAACGCTATATCAGGTCTACTCGCATACACCTTCCCCAGCAACAAGGCCATGATCGCACTCTTCAAGACTCTGCCCTATAAAGTGAAGACCCAATATGAAGATGGTGATGTTGTCTTGAGCTGCAAATTTAATGAACTGGCATAGGAAAGAAAATATATCCGCCCTTCTTATGAGGGTGCCTTAAAAATTGAGCAGAAAGCCGGTAACCTTCAGCACCAGAGGATTAAAAACAGAACTGATACCATCCCAGCCACTCCACCTGACAAAGGCAAAAACAGCGATAATCAGGTAAGGACCAACTTTGCAGAACCCATCCCTGATCCGCCTGAAAAGATCATTGTCCGGGAAAAAAGCAAACAGCAGAGCTGCCCCGGGAAGGGGCGGCACGGGCAGCAGTCCATATATTGCCATGGTAACATTAACAACTGCTATTGTTCCAAAGACTTTATCGATAAAACCGAAATTCCCGACAATCCATGAAAGACTGGCGGCGATGTTTGCCATAAGTATATTGGCGGCAGGACCGGCCAGTCTACTCAAAATCAGAAACAGTCGTGGATGTTTCTTAAATTTTGTCTCATCTATATCTATGACCTTTGCCCATCCAAATCCCGCCACCAGAAAGCTGACACTCCCCAGAACAGACAGATGAAGGAAAGCGTTAAAATGCAATCGATCCCTGGCTCCAGGCCGTGAATCTCCAAATAATGTGGCTGCAAATGCCTGGGATTCAGCACTGACAAGAACAGCAATTAATGCGCTGATGACAAATATCACTACGTCTTCAGCAACCGGACTTGAATAGTTCAGCAGGTACGGCAGGTAGAAATCGTCACTCATTGTTTCCCCCCCCGGGGCAGATTAAAAGATGACACTGTCTTACTCAATATTTTTCATAAATTCCACTCACACGATAACGACAAAAAAATAGTGGGAATCCCACAACAGGATTCCCACTAAAGGAGAGTGGACTTTCAATAATTAAAATCACCCTGAAAAATCACCTTTTCAAGGTGATTTAATACTCTACTATTCCTCAGCAACCATCTTCAGGATCTCTTCAACAATCTCAGGATTGGCAAGAGTCATAACGTCACCCACATCAGCTTTATTTGATATGGCTCCCAGCACCCTTCTCATAATCTTACCTGAGCGGGTTTTGGGCATATCGGGTACTATCCAGACATGCCTGCATTTTGCAATCTTACCAATCTGGAAAGTAATTGCATCGGCGACCTTCTGCTGCATCTCAGGAGACGCCTCATAACCAGGCTTGAGGGCAATATAGACCTCCGGCTCCTTGCCCTTGATATCATGATTAACCGGTACAACAGCTGCTTCGGCAACTTCTGCTACCGTAAGACACGCAGATTCAATCTCTTTTGTTCCAAGACGATGACCGGAAACATTAATGACATCATCAATCCGGCCAAGAATACGGAAATATCCGTCAGGGGCTTCCACTGCAGCATCACCGGTCAGATACGGCCAGTCACGCCAGTCCTTGGAATTGGGATCTTTATTGTACATGGCGTAATAGGTATCGACGAATCTCTGCCTGTCACCCCAGATAGTCATAAAACAGCCGGGCCATGGATTCTGGATACAGATGTTTCCGGCCTTCCCTGAACCGCTTGGAAGAACCTCGCCATTCTCGTCAAAAATAATCGGATGAATACCGGGGACACCGGGGCCGGCACTGCCGGGCTTCATGCCCTGAATTCCGGGAACAGTGCTGCAGAGGAAACCACCGGTCTCCGTCTGCCAGTAGGTATCCACAATAACCGCCTCGCCCTTGCCGACTTCCTTTTCATACCATTTCCATACTGCCGGTTCAATTGGCTCACCAACTGTGGTCATATGCTTGAAATGATAGTCATACTTGGCAGGTTCATCCGGACCAACCTTCCTCAGGGCGCGAATTGCCGTTGGAGCGGTATGGAAGATATTTACGTCAAGTTCCTGAGCGATTCTCCACGACCTTCCAGCATCCGGATAGGTGGGAACACCCTCAAAGATGACCGAAGAAGCACAGAGAGCCAGAGGTCCATAGACAATAAAAGAATGCCCGGTAATCCAGCCAATATCAGCCATACACCAGTATACATCCTCCGGATGGATATCCTGGATATACTTTGACATCGCCGTTACATAAGCCAGATACCCACCAGTGCTGTGCTGACATCCCTTGGGTTTGCCGGTCGTACCGCTGGTGTACATCAAAAACAGCGGATCTTCGGAAAGCATCTCTTCCGGCTCAACGCGGGCACCGTAATACTTCTTCAGCTCGTCATCAACGATAACATCCCGGCCTTCAACCAAAGCCGACTCTGAAGACATTTTCCCAGGGTAACGCTGCCAGATCAACAACTTATCAACTTTTTGTCCTGCTGCTGCTGCTATTTCACATGCCTCATCATCAACGGCCTTATGATTAAGCAGTTTACCGCCACGGTAGTACGCATCCATGGTGATCAGAACCCTGCTGTTGGAGTCAACAACACGGTCGGCACAGGCGCTGGCGGAAAAGCCGCCAAAGACAACAGAGTGAATGACACCTATTCTGGCACAGGCCAACATGGCTATCGGCAGCTCGGCAGACATAGGCATATGAATAGTTACCCTGTCTCCTCTCTTTAGCCCTCCTGTATCTTTTAGAAGTTGCGCGAATTCATTAACCCTTACATACAGTTCCTGATAGGTAATATGCTGGACTCTCTCCTCTTCCAGCTCTGGGACAAAATGAATGGCAGTTTTATTTTTATTGTCTTTTAAGTGCCTGTCGATACAGTTATAACTGGCATTCAGTTTACCGCCCGTAAACCACTTAAAACATGGCGCATCACTCGTATCGAGAACCTCATCCCAATACTTGTACCAGGTGAGAAGTTCAGCGAATTCGGTATAACAATCAGGAAAATTATCAAGACTGAATCGCTCATAGACATCAGGATCCGTAAGGTTTGCCTGACCAATGAATTTTGTCGACGGTGGATAATAATCTTCTTCCTTCCAGTGTACCGCTATTTCCGCTTCCGAAGTTTCTATTACATTCTTTTCACTCATTAATATAACTCCCTAATCCGAATAAATCGGAATTTTAATATGCTTGGATAAGTGCCTTTGAGACTAATTCAAGCATATAATTTTAAACAACCTTTTCCAATTTCTTGTTTTTTCTTACAGAAGTTCTGGAGTAAGGCACTAAACATTGTTCTTCTGAAATTATCGGGCCAGCAGTTCTTGACCCGATAATCGAAAGATTGCAAACTGGTCCCGATCAGACAGTTGCAGCGTCTCCCTGTTGTTCCTGGGCATGTATCGGTCGCTTGGTTAACTGAGCGAGAATGACTCCTGCCACCAGAAGAGCTCCGGAAATATAGAACGCATAGTTCAAACTACCGGTAACATCTTGTATTGTGCCGCCAAGTCTGGCCATAAAAAATCCAAGGCCCCAACCCATAAAGACAAGACCGTAGTTCATACCGAGATTTTTCGGTCCAAAGAAATCCGCTGTAAAAGAAGGCATAAGTGCAAGACCGCCACCGTACTGCCAGTAAGCAACACCGACTACAAAAAAGAGCAGTAGAACACTCTGGGTTCCAATGACATATGGCAGCGAAAAGAGACACAATGCGGATACGGCACAGTTAAGACAATAGGCGTTCACGCGACCAATTTTATCAGAATAAAAACCAGTGCCTACACGACCAGATGCATTTACCAACCCACCAAAGGAGACAAGGATCCAGGCGTTAGCAGCAAAAAAAGGCATATTTTTTGCGGAAGCAACCATCAGTCCTTTGGCATTTGCGATAATCAACAGTCCGGACTGGGTGGTAAGAATAAACATCGCAACCAGGGCGTAAAGCTGCCAGGTCCTGAGTGCTTCACTGGGTTCCCAATTTGTTATGGTTGCCCCGGCAGTAGCCACATTTGAACCTTCAAGGGAAGGAGGCACATATCCTTCCGGGGGAGTTTTCAGAAGCTGACCGGCGATGACAACAACAGCGGCAAAAAACACTCCAAGTCCAATAAAACTACCGGAAATTCCATAATGGTTAATCAGATACTGTCCAAGCCCACCAATGTAGAGTGCAGCACCACCGTAACCGCCAACAACAATACCGGCGATCAGGCCACGTTTATGAGGTCCAAACCATTTGAGTGCAGCAGGTGTAGGGGCAGCGTAACCAATTCCCATACCGATTCCGCCAAGAACACCAAAACCGATAACGATACCTGTATAGCTTTTCATTAATCCGGCAAGTATACAACCTGCAGCCAGAGTAAGCCCGCCAAGAGTAGCACCAAATTTTGGGCTGATTTTATCCTGAATTCGCCCTCCCGGGATCATCAGCAGAGCAAAAATAATAACGCAGAGCGAAAATGGTGTTGCGGCCTGGGCATTGTTCAGATAAGTCCATCCTGCATTAATGCCGGTCATAGTTTCACCGACTTTTTCTGTATTAACAAGAGCTGACTTCCAGATACTCCAGGCATAGAGAATACCTAGACATAGATTTATTGACATACCAGCAAAAACAGTTACCCATGCTTGTCCCGGCACTGTCTGGTTCTGTTGTGACATATGTATCTCCTTTAAGGATAGTAATAATGATATCATCAATCACCTGCTCTCACAGCAGCTCAATAGATCTATCGATATATATTTAAAACAAAAACAAGTGATTGTTTGAGAGTACAATTCGTTGCCAGTCAATCTTATACTGCCTCTTCTCCTGTTCCCTCCTTTTGCTGAAGTTTATATGAGCTGTATGAGAAAATCCTTCATAATTGGCGGAAAAAATGGATTTGAAATACTGGTTTGAAACCAACTTTAGTTTGTATCAATTTTATTTATCAAATATTTAACGAACACTCAAGTAAAAAGAATGGCGTCCATGAACATTCATAATTCATTTTCAAGAGAACAATAATTATTATTGATTTAAATTAGTTACATTTTGTTTTTACTCCCAAAGCATTGCAGTTACAATAAATATTTATAGCACAATGTGATAGTACGCTCTACACAATAAACAAAAAATGTGACACCCAAAGCAAAAACAGAAAACCAGACTACCTCCATCTTTTTACGTTAACGTAAAGTTAAATTGAGCGAACGCTCAATCACAAGGCTAGGAACCTGACCTGTGACGGACTAGAGAAGTTCTATATTTAAGCAACAGGTGAAATTATCACCGTGACAGAATTAACGTCCAGGGAAACAGAGGGAGGGGTGCTATTATTAGATAGGCAAAAAAATGGTGGCTCAATGAGTAGTCGGTAACTGTTTTTTCCTCTATTTCAGCCTTTAGCCAAAGCATCTTCACTATAACCCGAATAAATCGGAATTTTAAAATGCTTGAATAAGTGCCATTGAAACAAATTCAAACAACCTTTTCCAGTTTCTTGTTTTTTATTACAGGAGTTCCGAAGTAAGGCACTAAAAAAAGAATCGTTCCCGTTAAAAACGATTGCCACGACAAGAGACACAATTGGAGAACAATTGCCGGCATCGGCTCAACTCTCACCATTTTTTTTCACCACCAATCGTTCATTTCTTGACATACGTATAAATACAAAGTATTTTTCTTCTCTTTTGAATTGAGAATGGCAACTGGTTTCCTGCACCGTTGCAAGGCGAATGGATTTTTCTATACAATGATCACAAAACCTTATGTTTGAAAATTTAACAGACAGGCTTGAGGGGGTATTCAAAAAACTCCGGGGCCATGGCACGCTTACTGAAGACAACATTCAAGAGGCCATGCGTGAGGTACGCGTAGCACTCCTGGAAGCTGATGTAAACTTCACCGTTGCCAAGGATTTTGTTGCACTCGTAACTGAAAAAGCCATAGGCCGGGAAGTTTCCAAAAGCCTCTCGCCAGGGCAGCAGATCATCAAAATAGTGCATGAAGAACTGGTGAATCTGCTTGGCTCCACTGCGGAACCGATCCAACTTGACGGCCGCCAACCCGTCATTATCATGATGGCCGGCCTCCAGGGATCTGGAAAGACCACCACCGCCGCAAAAATCGGTGCGATGCTACAAAAGAAGGGGAGAAAACCTTACCTTGTTCCTGCCGATATCTACCGTCCTGCAGCCATTGAGCAGCTCCAGGTACTGGGTAGACAGGTTGATATTCCGGTGCATCCATCAACAACAGATATCAACCCCGTAGATATCTGCAGACAGGCCGTAAACGCTGCGGCATTAAAAGATTACGATACTATCATCATCGACACCGCCGGACGTCTCCATGTGGATGAAGAGTTAATGGGGGAACTGAAGGAAATCCGGTCAGCAATTCCTCTCAGCGAAATTTTATTCGTAGCTGACGCTATGACCGGGCAGGATGCTGTAACAGTAGCCGACAAATTTAACCAGGATCTCGAGATATCCGGGGTTGTGCTGACAAAGATTGAGGGCGATGCACGGGGTGGTGCTGCCCTTTCCATCAGACATATCACCGGAAAACCAATTAAATTTGTTGGGATTGGAGAGGGAGTTGATGCCCTTGAGATCTTTCATCCCGACAGGATTGCTTCCCGTATCCTCGGTATGGGGGATATTCTCTCCCTGATAGAAAAAGCAGAAGCTGTAGTTGACAGGCAGGAAGCTGACAGGCTGGCCAGGAAGTTAAAGAAAAACCTCTTCACTCTTGAGGATTTCCTTGATCAGATTCAGCAGATTAAAAAGATGGGCTCTCTTGACCAGATCCTCGATATGGTTCCGGGTATCAATAAACTTAAGCAATTGAAGGATTCTCCCAAGCCTGACGAGAAAGAGTTGATCAAGACAGAGGCGATTATCCGTTCAATGACGCTTAAGGAGCGCAAAAACCACAAAATTATCAATACCAGCAGGCGCACCCGGATAGCTGCAGGATCCGGCACAACCTTGACAGATGTAAACAAAGTGCTGAAGAGTTACAGTCAGATGCTGAAAATGATGAAAAAGATCCGTGGTAAGCCCGGTGCCATTATGGGCCGCAAACGGAGAAAATTGCCCAAAGGCATAAAGCGAAGATAGTTGACAGACATTAACTGGTTCTGGATTATCTCGGCTGTTAGCTCAGATAATCACAGGGTAAACCTTATATATCAACCGGAGGAATAACCGGAATGGCAGTACGTATTCGATTAACTCGATTTGGCAGAAAAAAGAAACCTTTTTATCGCATTATTGTGGCCGACAGTGAAGCAAAACGAGATGGCAAGTTTCTTGACATTATCGGCACTTACGATCCTCTTCAGGACCCGGCTGCTATAAAAATTGACAACGGTAAACTTGAGGAATGGCTGGGAAGGGGGGCACTTCCAACGACAACAGTTAAAAGCCTGATTAAAAAAGCCGTCGTCACTGAGTAGTATAATGCAAGAGCTTATTGTCTGCATTGCAAAGTCACTGGTTGATCAGCCGGATGAGGTTAAGGTTACCCTGACCGAAGAAGATGACACGGTGACTATTGAACTCGGGGTTGCAACAGAAGATCTGGGAAAAGTTATAGGTAAGCAGGGCAGGACAGCACGGGCCATGCGTTCGCTTCTCTCTGCAGCGGCTGCCAGATTTGATAAACGATCCAGGCTTGAGATCATAGAGTAGCTGTCTCCAGGCATGAATTATTCTTACCCTGCCGAAGACTTTTTGCTTGTGGGAAAAATTGCCAAGGCACATGGAATGCGTGGCGAGGTTAAGATTTTCCCCTTCTCCGGGCAACCTGAGAATATAGCGAAATACAGGGAACTTGTGCTCGTGGGAACCAGAGGAGAGCTCTCCCCTCCGCTGGCTGTTCTCAGTTGCCGAACCCAGGGAAAAATGGTAATTGCCACCCTTGATTCGATCAGCAGCCGCGACGAGGCTGAACATGTCGAGGGTATGGGCGTACTTTTAGCCAGAAAAGATCTGCCAAAACTTGCTGAAAACGAGTTTTACTGGCACCAGTACATCGGCAAAAAGGTGAGGGACATGAAAAAGGAGACGATAGGAGAGATAATAACTGTTTTTTCCAATGGAATGCAGGATATAATGGTTATTGACTCCGGAAGCAGGGAGATACTCGTCCCGATATCGAAAAATATAGTTGTAAAAGAAACCGGTGATGAGATTATTATTGATCCTCCTCCAGGCTTACTGGAACTGTACACCGGTGGCGGCGAACGGGACGAACAGAATCCCGGATGATTTTTGATATAGTAACCATTTT
This sequence comes from Deltaproteobacteria bacterium, assembly GCA_019306075.1. Classification (GTDB taxonomy): domain Bacteria; phylum Desulfobacterota; class Desulfobulbia; order Desulfobulbales; family Desulfocapsaceae; genus Desulfomarina. Next base: position 9,933 of record JAFDME010000017.1, read on the forward strand.
TCCTGACTTGCTGGACTCTCCCCTTGCCGAGGGTATCCTGAGAAAGGCCAGGGAAAAAGGGGCGATTAACGTCAACCTCATTGATATTCGCCAGTTTGCTTTTGACCGTCATAAGACGACTGATGATCGGCCGTTTGGCGGCGGCGAAGGTATGGTGATGAAAGCTGAGCCATTAAGTCTCGCCGTTGACCAGAGAAAGAACATTAACCCCTCTGGAAAGGTTGTCCTTCTCAGTCCCCAGGGGAGAAAGTATGATCAGCAGATTGCCCGGGACTTCTCGAAAGAATCCTGTCTCATTCTGGTATGCGGCAGATATGAAGGTGTGGACGAACGTTTTCGACTGAAATATGTGGACGAGGAAATCTCCCTGGGAGATTTTATTCTCACCGGAGGTGAACTGGCGGCGATGGTAATTGTCGACTCTGTCACACGACTTTTACCTGGTGTGCTGGGATGTACCGATTCAGCGGACAGGGATACTTTCAGCAGAAGTCTTCTGAAACATCCCCAGTACACGAGACCGAGGATGTTTCAAGAAATGGAGGTGCCTGAAGAACTCCTCTCCGGAGACCATAAGCTGATTGCGGCCTACCGTTTTGCAGCTTCAGTCAGGAGGACAGTGGAAAGACGTCCTGATCTGGTGGCAAAAGAACATTTCAGCAGAGAGGAACTCAAGATACTGCAAAGTTATAATCTCTTTGACGAGGTCATTCAACTGCAGGAAATGCGAGGCAGGAGCTGAGATGACGTATGCGGGGGTGACAAGCTTAAATATAGCCCTTATACATCATCCGGTGATTAATAAAAGGGGGGAAATAATTGGTTCTGCAGTGACTAATCTTGATCTTCATGATATAGCAAGAATGGCGCGGACTTTCGGCATTGCCAACTATTTTGTCACGACACCCTATAAAGACCAGCAGCATCTTGTGCAGGAACTGCTGGAACACTGGCGGACCGGCCATGGAGCAAAATATAATCCTGCAAGAAAAGAAGCCCTGAGTATCGTCAGCCTCGCTGAGTCCGTTGAAAAGGTTATTGAACAACTGACAGAACGGTATGACAGAAGACCGCTGGTGATAGCCAGCAGCGCGCTGAAGCAAAATGATCTGATCACTTACGGCGAGCTGCGAAAAAGAATAGATGAGGAGGAACCGGTTCTTCTACTTCTCGGTACAGCCCATGGTCTTTCTCCTGATATAATGCAGGGCGCAGACCGTACACTGCCGCCGATTACCGGCAGAGAGGAATACAATCATCTTTCTGTCCGGTCAGCCGCGTCGATTATGGTTGACAGGCTGCTTGGATACAGAGAACAGTAACCCCGATATACGGGACAACAAGTTTACATCACAAACAAAACTTCAACCAACAAAAGATGTTATGAGCACAATTATAGACAGAATAAACCAGGAACAGATGCGACAGGATCATCCGGATTTTCGACCAGGTGACACGATTAAGGTGTATATTCGCATTATTGAAGGCAACAAAGAACGGGTGCAGATCTTTCAGGGCGTGGTTATCAAACGCAAGAAAGCCACAATGGGTGCTTCGTATACAGTGCGTAAGATTTCCCACGGTGTGGGAGTAGAGAAAACATTTGCTCTCCATAATCCCCGCATTGAAAAGATTGAGGTTGTGACCAGAGGCCGTGTGCGACGCTCCCGCCTCTATTACCTGCGTCAGCTGAAAGGTAAAGCAGCACGTATTCGTGACCGTACCATTACCCGCTGAGCGCATTGTCTGCACAGCCAGTCAAATCATCTCCTGTAAGCTCTTTATGTAGGGCACCTTGCATAATTAGGATTTTTGCGATGTTTCCTGTATCTTACCGGAGATGTAGTTTCTTTCCCGACGAAGTGCTTTCTTAATGAAGGCACAGTTCCGGGCAAAAGATAACTTCCATACCGAGCGATATCTCTACTGCCACGGTTATCACATGGTGGCAGGATGTGATGAAGTTGGGCGGGGTTCTCTTGCAGGGCCAGTCGTTGCAGCATGCGTCATCCTTCCCCAAGACTGTGATCACTCTCTTTTTCTTGACTCCAAGAAGCTCAGCATTCTGAGAAGAATTGCCTTGAACCGGACTTTACAGAAAATCGGTGCTATTGTAGCGATCGGTCAGGTTTCAGAAAAAAAAATCGATACCATCAATATTCTCCAGGCATCACTATTGGCCATGAAACGTGGTGCTGACGACCTTGCCAAACGTGGTTTCAAGCCCGATTTTCTCCTTATTGACGGAAAATTCACAATCCCTCTCTCCACTCCCCAGCAGGCTCTTGTGCGGGGTGAATCAAAAAGTGGATCCATCGCAGCAGCTTCCATTGCCGCCAAGGTCGCAAGAGATCTAATCATGGAAGACCTTCATGAAAGGTACCCGGTATATAACTTCAGACAAAACAAAGGTTATCCGACGAAGGAACACCGTCAGGCCCTCCTTACTTATGGTCCAAGTCCTGTCCATCGCTATTCCTTTAAAGGAGTAAAAAGGCATGGCTGATAATCGCCAGAAACTTGGCAGAACGGGTGAAAGAATTGCTTCAGCATATCTGCAAAAGAATGGTTATATAATTCTTAGCAAAAATTATCGGCGCAAATGCGGTGAAATTGATATCATTGCCAGGCAGGGTGATTACCTTGTGTTCATTGAGGTAAAAACACGAACGACAATTTCCCATGGACATCCGCTGGAAGCAGTCACCCTGCGAAAGCAGAAACAGATAAGCATGGTTGCACAATGTTACCTGGCGGAAAATAATCTCTTTGACACCGCTGCCAGGTTTGATGTGGTGGCAGTGACTGCATTGAAAAACAGCCGGGTTCAGGTAGAACTGATCCCCAATGCTTTTGAACTCTGCTGACAACCATTTTTAAAAGACCACTTCAGTACGATAACACTGCATTGCTGCTATACAGAAATAGTAGATTCACTACTGTATGACTTGCGGGTACCTTGCATAATTAGCATTTTCGTACAGGATTGAGGCATACCTGAAAATTTATCACAGGTATATAATTGATATTATGAGAATAATTTTTCATGCATAGCATAGAGGTTGGACGAAAAAGCAATTTTGCAAGGTGGCCTCACATCTATTTTGGAGTGTATTAATTTGAAATGAAGACTATCGGCATAACAATGGGTTGTCCGGCAGGTATCGGGCCGGAGATCATCCTCCGCCATTTTGAGCAAACACCGGAAAATTCAGCCGTCAGAGCAGTTGTTCTCGGAGATACGGCTGTCCTCAAGAGATGCAGAAAAGAACTGGGCAGCAGAATGGATATCACGCCATGGATGCCCGGCACCTCTCTACCAGCCAACTCCATTCCTGTTATTGAGGTATCATCGCTTCCCGAAAACTCTTTTAACTGGGGAGAGCCAAACCACAGCACAGCTGATGCAATGGCCGCCTATATTCAGAAAGGCGTGGAATTTATCAAAAAGGGATGGCTTGATGGAATAACAACCTGTCCCATTTCCAAAGAGGCCCTTAACGATGCAGGCTACGAATTTCCGGGCCACACCGAAATGCTGGCACATCTCACAGCCAGCGAAAATTTTGCAATGATGATGTCCGGCAGCCGGTTGAAAGTTACCCTGGTAACTATTCATTGTCCACTCAGTAAAGTTCCGGCGATGATGTCCATTCCCCGTATTCTCCGTCTTATTCAGATAACCCACAGGGCATTGAAAATAGATTTTGCGATCGACAAACCACGGATTGCTGTAGCCGGTCTCAATCCTCATGGTGGAGAAAACCAGCTGTTCGGCAGCGAGGAAATCCATGCCATATCCCCCGCCGTCTCCCGTTCACAGAGCAATGGAATAGATGTTTCAGGTCCCTACCCCCCCGATACTGTTTTTTTCAAAGCTGCCCGGGGAGATTTCGATGCTGTTGTCTGCATGTACCATGATCAGGGGCTGATTCCGTTCAAGCTTCTTCATTTTAACGATGGCGTCAATGTGACACTGGGGTTGCCAATTGTCCGTACATCCGTCGACCATGGTACCGCTTACGATATTGCCGGAAAAGGCGTCGCAAGTCCCGAGAGCCTGAGTGAAGCTGTGAAACTTGCGGTGGAGATCTGCCGCAATCGACAAAACAATTTTTGACCGTAAAGGATTGAGGTGATGGGCGAAGAAATTAAAAAAGGCCTCCTTATCGTGTTCGAAGGAACAGACGGTACCGGAAAATCTACCCAGTTAAAGCTGCTCTTTAATGTTTTACACGGCGAAGGCTACCCGGTTTTAGCCACACGGGAACCCACCGATGGACAATACGGGAAAAAAATCAGAGAACTTTACGTAAAGAGAGAGGAATACAGCCCTGAAGAAGAGCTCGAACTCTTCCTGGCAGACAGGAAAGAGCACGTGAATAACCTCCTTATCCCCGCCCTGAAACAGGGTAAAATAATAGTATGTGACAGATATTTTCTCTCTACGGCAGCCTACCAGGGCGCCCTTGGTTTTGATCCTGAAACTGTACTTGCCCGCAACAGTTTCGCCCCTGATCCTGACCTGGCTCTGATTTTCCATGCCCCCGTCGATACGGGTATAACGAGAATTACATCGGCAAGAGGTGATACCTTAAACGATTTTGAGCAGACCGAAAACCTGGAGAAAGTTGCGGAAATATTCGCTGCTGTTCACCGCCCGTACATTGAAAGAATTGATGCCTCCGGCTCAATTGAATCTGTCCATCAGGAGGTGCTGAATCATGTCTATACTCTCCTCGCCGATTCATCTTTTCCCACTTTAAATTTACAATGAATCTCCTCCGCCCCTCAGTTCTTCTGATTTTACTCCTTTCCCTCGGGTCCTGTGCTGTTCACCAGCCAGAAACTTTCAGCCAGGTTGAAGAGGAAAACAGTGATCTCTCCTGCTCCTATTTTTATTTTCTCTGGGGCTCCCATGCTGAAAGTAATGAGAGCTATGCTGAGGCCTTTGAGGCATACGAAAAAGCCCTTATCTGTGATACACATGCCGACTATGTCAGACATAAGATTCCGATCCTCCTGCTTAAAATGGGAGAAACAGAAAAGGCCATCAGTTGGCTGCAGCAGGCCATAAAGGATCAGCCCGACGAAATACCTCTCTATCTCTTTCTGGCAAATCTTTTTATCCAGGAAGAAAATGGAGATGAGGCTATCAGTCTCTATGATACAGTCTTAAAACTTGAACCCGATAATGAAGATGTCCTGCTGCGCCTGGCTCTGCTCTACACCCGTCAGGAAAAATATGAGGTGGCAGAAGATATTCTCAGGGATCTGATTAAAAGAGATCCCGACCACTATTTTGCCCATTACTACCTGGCCCGGCTGCTGAAAAAAACAGCACGTTTTAAGGAGGCGGCAGTTGAATATGAGCAGGCACTCACCCTCAACTGGTCAATGGATCTCGGCTTTGAACTGGGCCATTTCTACACTGCACAGTCCCGCAGCGAAGATGCCTTGAGGATATATACCTCCATTATAGAAAATGACCCATATGATGAGCGGGCTATGCTCAACCGGATTCAGCCTCTTCTTGATCTGAACCGCAACGATGAAGCACTGGCCGATCTTAAACGGATCCGTCTTTCCAGTCAAAACAAACCTGCCATTGACCTGATAACAGCGAAAATTCTGTTACGTAAAAAGGAATCAGACAAGGCTCTTAAAATCCTCACCGCTCTGACGGAAAACAGAGAAAACTCTGAACCTCACTACCTGCTGGGTCTGTTATTTTTTCAGGAAAAAAAATATGACTCCGCCCTCCATCATCTCCGGCTTGTCAAGCCCGGCAATGAACTTTTTGAAGAATCAGTATACCTGCAGACAGAGATCCTGAAAAAACAGAGCAAGCCTGAAAAAACAATAACACTGCTGAAAAAACATATCTCCGACCCTGAAAATCGCAGCCCGCTCTTTTACGCCCTGCTCTCATCTCTTTACCAGAGCCAGGGACAGACTGCAGAAGCAATTGCCCTCCTCGACGGCGCAACACGTATCTACAGTGAGAACCCGCAAATCTTTTTTGAATATGGTCTGCTGCTGGAGAGAAACGGCATGACCGCAAAGGCAATTGACTCTATGGAGAAGGTACTTGAACTCCAGCCGGATCACGCAGAGGCGCTCAATTTCATTGGCTATACCTGGGCCGAAAACAACATTCACCTGGAAAAAGCGCTGAACTATATAGATCGGGCTATGGAGCTCAAACCTGATAACGGCTATATTACTGACAGTCTTGGCTGGGTCTACTATCGGCTGGGAAAACTCGGGAAGGCAGAAAAAGCCCTTGAACGGGCGCAGGAATTAAACCCTGAAGATCCTCATATATGTGAGCATCTGGGTGATGTATATTCCTCCCTGGGGGAAAAAGCACGGGCAATTCAGACATATGAAAAAGCGTATGGATTATTCAAGGACGAGACAAATCGGGCAGAGGTAAGAGATAAAATTGAATCACTTAAAAAACATTCAGAAAAGTAGGTCCAGTCGCACCCTTTCGTTTCTCCTGTTTTTCCTTATAAGTGGAGGTTGTGCCCGGGTGCCATGGACTATCCCCCCGGATGATAAACAGGCGGAGAGTATTGTCCATTTTCTGCAGTCAGGCAGCCTCCGGCCGGAATCCTGTCCACCAGCCATTGATGGAGATGTCTCCTTTTCCTACCGCAATATCTTCGGCGAGAAAAATATATCAGGATATTTCCAGCTCATTTCCCCCTCCTTTCTCAAATTTGTTATATCCAATCCACTGGGCCAGCCGATTTTTGCATTGACCAGTGACCAGACAACATTCCAACTCATCAATACCTTAAAAAGAAAGTATATTTCCGGCACTGTTTATTCTTATGGATTACTTAACGACATCCCCTCCCCCCTGCTCAAAGGTGACTGGCAGAACTGGATCAGGGGAACCGTCACTATTCAAACATCAGCCATCACCGACATCCGTGGAGATAAAAAAAACAGGGGGATCTGGGTCACTGCGGAAGGCAGCAGAGATGACAGCTTCTCCAGAACCCATCTCCTGATCGATACCGGGGGAAACGTTCTCCTGGAACGGATTATTGAAAGAGATGATGGAAACCGCCTCGCAAAAATCACCTACGCTGACTGGGTATCAGTTGGAACATGTAAACAACCCACTTCAATCTCCATCACAGGCCTCAGATATCAGACTGAAGTAACAGTCAACCTGTCTGATATCCGTCCTGTTGAGACGACTGATAATGATGCCCGCCTGCTGACAGCTCCGGCAAACTACCTGCAGCAGATTATTCCGTAACCGACTGAGAGTTCCCGGCCACTTCCGGAGGCAATTCGTTTACAATAATAACAAAGAGATTGTCATTTTTGAAGAAAACCTGCTGCAAGTCATAGTCTCTGTCAGCAGTCAGATCAAGAGTAACAGTCACCTTATCCGGATCTGTGTGCAGGGTGGTATGAATACGTTCAACATATTTACCATTTGCAAATATATCCTTATTAACATCTCCACTGAGTTTCATGTCCATAAAATCACAGAGTACCCGGGGAGTTTCCTTTTCAACAGCAGATACAGCAGGAGGATAAAAATCGTTCAAGCGAAAAACAACCATCTCTCCCTTATTGGATGAGTCATCAAAGGTGATCTCAAGTAGTCGTGGTTTACCCTCGTCTGCTGCTGCCACGACTTTTTCCTGTGACACCGGTTCCTCCTCTATTACAGCAGGTGGAGGTGAAACAGATTCCTTTGTCTCCTCTTCCGGGGAAGTGACCTCCACCGCGACAGCAGTAGATGCAGTTTCACTCTTTACCTGCTCAACCTTTTTTGACTCTGCTGAAAAAAGGTTGATGGTCAGACTATTACCCCCATCGGAGAAGACCTTTTTATAGCTGATCTCCCTGCCGGCGGAAAGATCGACCACAACCCGTGTCATCAAGACAGGGTTCTGATGGACGCCGATACGAACCCGGCTTGCCAGCTGACCTTTCTGAAAAGCAATGATATTTTTCCCCTTATAGAGCGTTTGGGGGAAATCCAGTACCAGACGGGGCGTATCCCCCTTGATGCGAAATATTTTTGGCTGGCGCTGATCACTCATTTTTATAGTTATACTTTCTCCACCGCCCTGTTCCTGATCGAATATAATTGATTTTATATCTACAGTCTGAGGAAGTTCAGCACAGTTCACCGTTAGAGATGAAAAAACCAGGCTGACAAAAAGAACAAGGCAACAGCTGAAAAACTTCATGGGACAAATCCTTTTTAAGATAATAAATCAAATGGTTACCCCCCTCTCTACCAGCCTGACTCTCTGACTGCGTTATCCCTACTTGAAATGTCAGTCAAATTTCAGTAAATGGAGAGGGTGATAAATGAGAGAAGAATAACTGAGATACAAGACTTGTCAACGCATATTATCTCATATGATCTACAATGGTTTTTTATAAATGACAGACAGCAGAATACTTCCTTACGTGGTAAAGCCGGGCCGCTACCTGGGCCGTGAATATAACTCGGTTGAAAAAATATGGACGTCAGCCCGAACACGCTGCGCCCTGATTTTCCCCGATCTGTACGAAATAGGCATGTCTCATCAGGGATTACAGATACTCTACCATATCCTTAACAGTCATGACGGATTTCTGGCAGAGCGCTGTTATTGTCCGGATATAGACGTTGAAAATCTTATCAGGGAAAAAAAGCAGCATTTAACCACACTTGAATCAAACCACCCTCTGGCAGACTTTGACATCCTTGGAATCACCCTTCCCTACGAGCTTTGCTACAGCAATATACTTACCGTCCTCGACCTGGCGGGCCTGCCTTTTCTCGCCGGCAGACGAAACAGTTCAGATCCTCTTGTCGTCGGTGGCGGAGCATGTGCATTAAATCCTGAACCCGTCGCCGATTTTTTTGATGCCATTCTTCTCGGAGATGGTGAAGAGGCTATAGTCGAAATTGCTGAAATCACAGGGGATGAAAAGCAGAGAAAAGGCAGCAGGAGAGAACTGCTTGACAGACTCAGCGAAATCAACGGCGTTTATATACCATCTCATTTCAGTCCGGTCTATGACAAAAATAACCGTATTGTTGAAATCAGACAGATTGATGGAGGAAAAGCGGAGATAGACCGCAGAATCCTGCCAGATCTCAATAATATTGACCATCTTAAACATCCCATTGTACCAAATGCCAAAATTGTCCATGATCGGCTGGGCATAGAAATAGCCCGTGGTTGCACCAGGGGGTGCCGTTTCTGCCAGGCCGGAATAACGTACAGACCTGTAAGAGAACGAACACCTGAGCAGATAACTGAACTGGCCGTAGCCGGGATTAATGACTCCGGCTTTGAAGAGCTTGCCCTCCTCTCACTCTCAACCGGCGACTACTCCTGTATCGAACAGTCACTGCCCGAACTGATGGACAGGTTCGCTGATAGTTTTACCTCTGTTTCCATGCCCTCCATGCGGGTCGGCACATTAACCCCGACCATCATGGACCAGATCAAAAGAGTACGCAAAACCGGATTCACTCTCGCCCCTGAAGCGGGCAGTGAAAGATTGCGCAGGGTTATCAACAAGGGCATCTCTGAAGAAGATCTGATTACTACATGCAGAGATGCCTTCAATCTGGGCTGGAAGATCATCAAGCTCTACTTCATGATCGGACTGCCAACGGAAACCGATGAAGATATGGACGAAATTGTCCAGCTTGTCAAAAAGGTGAAAGCAGAGAGAGACAAGGGAAGTGCCAGAGGGAAAAAGCAGGTCAATGTAAGCATAGGAACTTTTGTACCCAAACCCCATACACCCTTCCAGTGGGAGAAACAACTCCCCCGTGCAGAAAGCGATAGAAGACTGAAATATCTGAGAGATAAACTGCCCCGCAAGGGAGTGAATCTAAAATATCACAATCCCAGACTCAGCCGCCTTGAAGGTGTTTTTTCCCGGGGAGACAGGCGTCTCGCGGCGCTGCTGATTGCAGCATGGGAAGCCGGTGCACGACTGGATGGCTGGACTGAACATTTCAACCTTGATCTCTGGCAGCGGGCAGCAGACAGATGCAACATCGATCTTGATGACTACCTGCGCGCCCGGTCCACCAATGAAATTCTGCCATGGCACCATCTCCACTCCGGCGTTGACAGCAGTTTTTTAAAAAATGAGCTGGAGAAGAGCAATGCGGAGACGTATACCCCCGACTGTAGATATCATGCATGTCAAAAATGCGGCCTCTGTGATTTTGAGACAATTTTGCCAATTGTTCACAATCGCACGCGGAAGATGGTAGAACCGGAGGCTGCTCCTGCTCCTGCCGCTGCAGCTGAGCAGAAACAGGAGAAAGCTGAACAGCATAACAGATATATCGTCCATTATTCAAGGAGAGGCAGAATCTGTTTTCTCGGGCATCTGGAGATCCTGCAGGTTATCTTCAGGACACTGCGCAGAGCCGAAATTGAAACTCACTACAGCAAGGGGTTCAATCCATCGCCGAAGATTTCGTTTGGCCCGGCCCTGGCAGCAGGTACCGAAAGCCTGGCAGAATTTTTCATCATGGACCTGACGGCCAAACTGTCGGATGTAGAAGCAACCATAGAAAAACTCAACAGCAAATTGCCGTTGGGCCTCAAGGTATCCGCAATAGAGAAACATCCGGGCCGGATAGCTCAGGAGATCCTCACCTCCTACACCCTGACGTTAAACAGACCGTTATCGGGCAGAGAAACAGCATATATTACTG
>JAFDME010000018.1 GCA_019306075.1 Deltaproteobacteria bacterium
CGCGGGCTTGAGAAGAACATCCCTCTGGGGCTTACCGTATACGGAGCACCACCACTTTATACATCCAGGCTGCTTCCTTCCGATTTTCACTATGAGAAAGCTGTAGTAAGTCCGAAAAAGGAGCCTTTTATTACACGAAAAAAAGAGGGTTTTGTTCAAACATTTCCGCAGAGACCGTTTTCTCTTCTTCCCTGGATGAATGAATTGAAAGAGATAGGGTTTGACTATGTTGTTGTCGATATTTCCGGGGGCAGCGGGGGAAAGAGGGATATTCTTGAATTAAAAGAGAGACTTATGTGCAGCGGGAAGTATCCCAAATTATCAACTTTCAACTACTTTGGAAAACTTGATTAAGGACAACCCGAGAATAATAAATCTCCTCTATCGGAACTACAATATTTATTGACTTTGTTCGGGTTATGCATTAGTTAGTACACGCTTGTGATATGAAATTTGTGACCGGGTGTTTCTGTTTCCTGCAAACAGTCGGCAAAGAAAATTAAGCACCTTTGCAATGGTGCTTATCCCCGTCTGTCGGGGCTGGTAATGTGTGGCATTAACTATATAAGGAGTACACTGCGTGGCTAATCATAAATCTGCTGAAAAAAGAAATCGTCAATCTCAAGTTCGTCGTTTGCGTAATAAAATTAACAAAAGCAAAATGAAAACAGCGGTTCAAAAAATTGATAAAGCTGTTGCTGCCGGCTCAGCTGATGAAGCCAGGGTTGCGTTGAATGAGGCAATTCCGGTTATCGCTAAAACCGCATCCAAAGGAACTGTCCATAAGAAGAATGCTTCGAGAAAAATTTCCCGGCTCACCAGACGCGTGAATGGGATGAGTGCAACCTGAGGCTGAGTGATGCCTCTCAAGGATGGGGTATCTCTCTGGAGACTGTGCTGAAAGCCACGAAGTCAATTTATTTGATTTCGTGGCTTTTTTTTTACCTTAAGTTATCATTGATGGACTCGTGAAAATTTAAAATTTCAGATGGGTAAGTAATAATTGAAAAACGATATGTCCTGCAGGGAATATTACCCTGATCCAGGGGAATTCAGGAAGAGACAGGAGTTGTCGAAACTTGTGCCTGTCTGTACCGAGATCGTTGCTGATCTGGACACTCCCTTGACACTTTTTGCAAAAACAGTACAGAGAGATAAACATTTTTTTCTGTTTGAAAGTATGGAGGGTGGAGAGAAATGGGGGCGGTATTCTTTTATCGGATTTGATCCTCTTGTCACCTTTGTCTCCAGCGGCGATAAAATTACTCTTACCGAGATGAGAGATGAAACACCCCGTATCACCAGTTTTCGTGGTGATCCGCTTAAATCTCTGAAAACATTAATCGACGATCTGGCTGTTCCTGAATATGATATGCTTCCCAGATTCTGTGGTGGAGCTGTCGGCTTTCTTGGTTATGATATGGTGCGGTTTATGGAAGATCTTCCTGATCATCGGCCGCCTATTGATATCCCGGATTCATCCTTTATGATCCCCAGAATTGTGCTGGTTTATGACAATTTCAAACAGACAGTTACTGTCGTCTGCTGGGTCTGGAGTGATCCGGATAGAGCTGATTCCCTGTACAGCCATGCCATTGAGCAGCTTGAAAACGTGATTGCGGCCATTCGTAAGCCGGTTCCTGCTTCCTTTTCCGACGAAAGTGGCAAAGGCTGTTCCAGGCCCCATGTTTTCTCCTCAAATATTGAAGAGAAACAGTTTCATCTTATGGTGGAAAGGGCAAAAGAGTATATCAGGGCAGGGGATATTATACAGGTGGTTCTCTCGCAGCGTTTTCATACTGTTACTGAACTTTCCCCTCTCGTTCTGTATAGGGCTCTCAGGCATATCAACCCCAGTCCCTATCTGTTTTTCCTGCAGCTTGAAGATGTTGTGCAGATAGGATCGTCTCCCGAAATTCTTGTCAGAAAAGAGGGGCAGAGCATTGAGCTCAGACCAATTGCCGGAACCAGGAGAAGAGGGAAAAGTGTGGTCGAGGATCTGGCTCTGGAAAAAGAGCTGCTGGCTGACCCTAAAGAAACAGCTGAACACCTTATGCTTGTAGATCTTGGGCGAAATGATGTGGGCAGGGTTGCAAAGGGAGGGGAGGTTGCTGTTGAGGATCTGCTGGTTGTTGAACGCTACAGCCACGTGATGCATATTGTTTCCGGCATTCGCGGTCAAATTGCCGAGGGTATGGATCAATTTGATGTGCTGTCCGCCTGTTTCCCTGCAGGGACTGTCAGCGGTGCCCCGAAAGTTCGTGCCATGCAGATCATTGATGAGCTTGAGCCGGTAAAGCGTGGTGCCTATGCCGGATCGGTCGGCTATTTTGGATTTTCCGGCAATATGGATTTTTGCATTACCATCAGAACATTTGTCATATGCGGCAAAGATCTATGGGTTCAGGCCGGGGCAGGAATAGTTGCCGACTCCGATCCCGAAAAAGAATTTGAGGAAACAGTTAATAAATCCCTGGGGCTGCGTCGCGCAGTGGAACTCGCAGAAAAAGGTTTTTAAAGATGCTCGTTATCATAGATAATTACGATTCATTTACATATAACATTGTTCAGACTGTTGCTGCTAATGGTGTTGAGGATGGCCGGGTCGAGGATATCAGGGTTTTTCGCAATGACAAGATCAGTGTCAGGGAAATTGAAGATCTCAAGCCGGATCGATTACTGATTTCACCGGGTCCCTGCACTCCCGGGGAGGCCGGGATCTCTATAGAGGCAATTCGCTATTTTGCTGGCAGGGTTCCGATTCTCGGTGTGTGCCTTGGTCATCAATCCATGGCCGAGGCTTTCGGGGGCAGTGTCATACGTGCCGGGAGAATAATGCATGGCAAGACAAGCCCTATGCACCATGATGGAAAGGGAGTCTTTTCAACCCTTCCCGCTCCCTTTGATGGTATGCGCTACCATTCACTTATTGTTGGTGATAAAGATCTGCCTGATTGTTTTGAGGTGAGCTGCAGAACTGATCAGAATGAGCTTATGGGTATTCGTCATAAAGAGATGGTCATGGAAGGGGTGCAGTTTCATCCGGAGTCGATAATGACACCCGATGGCATCCGCCTTTTGAAAAATTTTATGGCTGCCGGGTATCCGGATTCGTACAATAAAATGATGAAGAGATGACAGGCTGAGAGGGACGGATGGATATCAAGAGAGCTATCGGGCAAATAGTCACCGGTCAAGATCTGACTGAAGATGAAATGATCAGTGTTATGACAACGGTTATGGAGGGAGAGGCAACTTCCTCACAGATCGGTTCTTTTATCACCGCGCTGAGGATGAAGGGAGAGACGGTGGATGAGATTGTCGGAGCCGTGAAGGTTATGCGGGCCAAGGCCACTTTTGTCGATTCGGGTGTGGATACGGGCAGTGGCGGCGTGCTTATGGATATTGTGGGTACCGGTGGAGATGGGTCAGGGAGTTTCAATGTCTCCACAACCACATCTTTTGTGGTTGCAGCTGCCGGTGTTCCGGTTGCCAAACACGGCAACAGGGCTATTTCTTCAAACTGCGGCAGTGCTGATGTCCTGGAGGCCCTGGGGTTGGATCTTTCACTTTCTGCAGAGCAGGCAGCCAACTGTGTACAGAACACCGGAATCGGTTTTCTCTTTGCACCGATGCTTCATGGAGCGATGAAATACGCAATAGGGCCCCGCAGAGAGATAGGCATCAGGTCCATTTTTAATGTTCTTGGACCGATGACCAATCCTGCCGGTGCCAATGTGCAGCTGACAGGTGTTTTTGCAAGGGGTCTGACAAAACCTCTGGCAGAGGTGCTGGTCAGGCTTGGAATGAAGAGGACCCTGGTGGTATGGGGAGAAGGTAATCTTGATGAACTGACTATTACCGGACGGTCCTATATTGCTGATGGATCAAACGGAAAGGTCTCCACCTATTCCATAGTGCCTGAAGATGTAGGACTGGCCCGGGGTGAAATGGCGGATATCCGTGGCGGGGCTACTCCTGCGGAGGCTGCAGAGCAGGTACGGGCTGTTCTCGGTGGAGAAAAAGGGGCAAAACTTGATATGGTTCTGCTCAATGGAGGTGCAGCTCTTTTTGCCGCCGGAGAAGTGGATGATATCCGTGGCGGAGTGGAAATGGCCCGTCGAATTATTGAGTCCGGTGAGGCTATGGAAAAACTTGAGCAGCTTTTGGCGTTTGCCCGATCAATCGTGCAGTGAAACGTATATAATGTTTTCAAGCTGATATAAGCGGTTTACTGTAAAAAGAGTTATCTTCCTTACTACTGAACCTCTGCTGCCGGCTAAATTAAACGAAGGCCATCTGTTGGCAGCAGAGTTTGCGTGGTAATGAGGAAATCGTTTATAAAAGAACAATGGAACTATCATGATTCTGGACAGGATTGTTGAAAGAAAAAGAGAAGAGGTAGCAGAGTTGAGGGCTGGTGGAATAGTATTGCCTGAAAGTTTCAGGGAAAGGAAGCCTCCCCCGCCAAGAGATTTTTTAAAAGCTGTTACCGGTTTTGCCGGAGTTTCAATTATTGCTGAAGTAAAAAAAGCCTCACCCTCCAAAGGTGTTATCTGTGAAAATTTTCAGCCTGTCAGGATTGCGGAAGATTATCAGAAAAATGGTGCACAGGCCATTTCTGTTCTTACCGATGTCGACTTTTTTCAGGGTTCGCTGCTCTATATGATGCAGGTCAGAGAGGCTGTTATCTTACCGGTATTGAGAAAAGATTTTATTATAGATGAGCTGCAGATAGAGGAGGCAAACCTCCATGGAGCAGATGCAGTTCTTCTTATTGCTGCCATCCTGGACTCCAGCCAACTGCAGGATTACAGGCAGTGCGCCGGAGAATATGGCATGGATGTGCTGGTGGAAGTCCATGATGAGCATGAGTCGGAGATGGCTGTTGAGTCAGGAGCTGACCTTATTGGAATAAATAACAGAAATCTAAACGATTTTTCTGTCAATATTGATACCACGTTCAGGCTCAACAGGTTGATTCCGGATGATATCCCGGTTGTCAGTGAGTCCGGCCTGCGGGATGGGGATGATATCAAACGTCTCGCTGAAGCTTCCATTTCGGCAGCGCTTATTGGGGAGAGTCTGATGAGGGCGGGAACGGATTCCGGTTTCCTCAAAACTCTTCGAGCTGGATGGTAACATGATGCCGTCAGCCAGGACACGAATTAAAGTCTGCGGTATCACTCTGGCCGAAGACGGGCTGGCGGCAGTTGCCTGCGGCGCTGATGCCCTTGGTTTTATACTTTATGCCAGAAGCCCAAGATACATTTCTGCCGAGCATGCCTCTATTATTTGCAGGCAGCTGCCCCCCTTTGTTGACAGAGTCGGTGTTCTGGTGAATGAAGATATTGAAACGGCAGTTGAGTCTGTGAACATTGCAGGGTTTTCATATCTTCAGCTGCATGGATCTGAGTCGGCTGGCTATTGTAGAGAATTGAAAAAGAGGCTCCCTCATCTGAAAATTATAAAAGCTTTTCGGGTGGGGGAAGAGAGCAGGCCGGAGGAATTTACTCCCTACGAACAATGTGCAGACGGATTTCTCCTGGATACCTACGTTAAGGGAGCAAAGGGAGGTACTGGTGAACAATTTGACTGGTCAATTACCGCCTCTCTGAATCTCAGTCGACCCGTGATTCTGGCGGGTGGCTTAAAGTCTGAAAATATTATCAGGGCGATTTCCGCAGTTCATCCTTACGCGGTTGATATTAACTCCGGCGTGGAAATAGAACCGGGAAAAAAAGATCATGGCATGCTGAGGAGAATTATGCTGCAGATCAGGGAAGCTACCTCGCTATAACGAAAGCTCCGGTATAGCCGCTGCCAAGAAGAGCTTTTTCCGCCTGTTCGGCATTGTCCAGTGTTTTCCCGGCATATACCTGGACCCTGTATAAGATTGCCTGGGGTTCGTAACATTTCTGAATTACTGTGGTATGGCCGGCGTCGGTAAACCGTCTTTGAAGTTTAATGGCATTTATTTTCTCTGCGAAGGCGCCTATCTGTACATAAAATTCCCCGGTTGAGAGATCCGGGTAGGTGGCTTCATTTTCTGTTAAAGCGACTATTGCAACCTTTGCGACCCCATGGTTGATGAGAGCCAGTTTTGTGGCTGCCGTATAGCTTAAATCAATTATTCTTCCCTGGACAAAAGGACCGCGATCATTTACCCGCACAATGATTGTCTTATCGTTGTTTAAATTCTTCACCAGCACCATGGTGTTCATCGGCAGAGTTTTGTGGGCTGCTGTCAATGCGTACATATTGTAGATTTCACCATTCGATGTCCGTTGACCATGGAAATCCTTACCATACCAGGATGCAGTTCCCTGCTGATTAAAACCTGCAGCAGAGGGAATAGGATAATAACGTTTGTTGTTTATGATATATGGAAGCTGGGTGCGGGGGATGCTGTCTGTTGCCGGGATTGACGCGGTTGCAGAGCAGAGTAGAGTGCAGACCAGTAAAGTTACGGTGATGCCGGTCCGCGAGAGAGAGGATGGAAGTTGATTGTCCAAATAAAAAATCCTGCGGAGGAGTTGAGGTCTGTTCATTATCAGTCGGGGAATTTCCAGGCGACTACTTCAGTTAGCCTGCATTTTTTCGATTTCGATAAAGAACCGGATACGTTCATTATAAAAGAGTCCTGCTTTTCCTGTGGTGTGGGGCGTGTAGGGGCGTAATCCGCCCTGTTTTGTTGAACCGGGGGAGACTGAGTCAAAGCGAATAGTTTCATCTGCGTCAATCCAGGACAGCTTGTAGTCGAGGACGGGCCTTACCGTAGTGATTGTACCGTTTCCGTCGCGGCCGAGAAGGACATTTTCCCATCGCCTCATGGTAAATCCTTTATACCAGAGACCGGGTTCCAATGAACCTGTTATTTTATCAGACATGGCCGGGGGAAGCTCATCATTTTCGAAATCCGCATTATTGGTCAATATTTTTTCAAGTTCGGAACTTCCCTGTGTTGCCAGCAGATACCACTGGTCAAAATCATCTATATCAGACCTGAGAAAGTGTTTGCCATAGTCTCCAAAAGTCCATTGTGCATGGCATACCTGGCAGCTGATAGCATCATTTCGTTTAACAAAATGGGCCCCGTTCTTCATAATGGGTAGAGTGTGGACTGCACCATTTACTGCATGAAAGATGAAACCGCCATCCTTTTTCTCAACAGCTGCTGACACCTGTTGATCAAGGAGACTTTTAAGATGGCATTTTTCACAGGAAATCTGCTGCTTTCCTGCAGTCATCAGCGCCTCGCCTGAGTGACAGTCGATACAGACCATTCCCTTTTGCTGATGGATATCAGGTAAAAGCTGATGGTATTCCACTCCAAACGGTCTGAAATGTTTGTTGCCTGTTGTGTATGGGGTTCGGTATTCATCGTTGAAGTCCTGCTCAAATCGTCCATAGTAGTCAAATCCCACATAGTTGCCGTAATGACATGAAAGGCATTGGTCATCTTTTGGGCGGATGAAGGAGTGGGATCTCATTTTCCCTTCATAAAAAGAAAGATGGCAGGCAGCACATCCTGTGCCTCTGTTGACCGCCGGGTATGTGTCACCTCCCGTGTATGGGTGACATCTGAAGCAGCGTCTTCTCAGCAGGTCGTCGGCCAGATCGAGGATACTGGTCGGATTGTTTCCACGTGGAGTGTCGAGAAAGGAAGTGATGCTGTTTACCGCCCCAAACGTTTTTCGGAAAAGGTTTGTACTGTTTTTAAGGGTAAAATGGGTGGATTTGAGGACAGCAGTCACCTTGTCTCCATGACAGGAACCACACCCTTCCTTCATATTGTCGGGATGGGCCGGTTGCCGGATCAGGTGGAGGTGGGCCTCTTCACGGTTGCGACTGGTGTCGTCTCCCTTGTGGCAGGAGATACAGGGGAATTTGTGGTCTTTGTCAAGTTCCAGCTGATGACATTCTGTGCAGCTGTCTGTCGGAGGAGCAACCGGTTGCTCCCGGTTGCATGCCGTCAGGGCAGCAGCGATGCAGATCATCGCAATTATCCGGATGAGGTGTCTCATGCTAAATAACGGCTCTGCAGATTCCATTCGACTAAAATAGCATTTATACTGTGTATAAAGCAACAGCGAAATGGATATGGAATTATCGGGCCATTTTCATTCGGAAAAATTTATTGATCAGAATTCACAGGAAAGTGGACAGCGTCAATCTTCATAATGGTTGAATTTAAAAAAATTACCTGATATATACCTTTACGGAAAAAAGAGGGAAGCCTCTCCGGTCGACCCTCTTTTTCCGCAAGGTTCTGACGGTGCCAGCATAGCTCAGTTGGTAGAGCGGCGCTCTCGTAAAGCGCAGGCCAGCGGTTCGATTCCGCTTGCTGGCTCCAGTAATATCAAGGATCACAGTTTTTCCCGTGAGTCCTGTTATTGTTCAGGACAGTTATAGGAGACAGTAGCTGGTGTTATTATTGAATCATTTTTTTGGAGTATCGTTTCAACATGACAAATAATACATATAGCTTTGACTCTCAAGGTCATCGAGGCGCACGTGGTCTGTCTCCGGAAAACAGTCTCGTCGCTTTCGCCCGGGCCTTGTCAATCGGTGTCACCACCCTTGAACTCGATCTCTGTGTCACAGCGGATAATATAATTGTTATCACGCATAATTACAGACTTGAACCGGAAATCACCCGTAAGCCAAACGGTGAATGGCTGAGTGAAACAGGCCCTGCCATTCGATCTCTTACCCTGAAGGAGTTGAGAACGTATGATGTCGGACGTATGAACCCGGAGATGAGTTATCAGGCAGATTTTCCCGAGCAGGTTGCCGCCGATGGCACCCGGATACCGACATTTGAGGAATTATTTAATCTTATTCATCGCTCCGGAAATGACTCCGTGCGGCTCAATATAGAGGCAAAACTGCGCCCAATGGAGCCTGAATTTTACCCGAACCCTGAAGAATTCATCGCTGCAATTTTGAAGATCGTCAGGGACGAAGGTTTTATGGAGCGGGTTACCATCCAGTCTTTTGACTGGCGGGCACTGCAGGAGACACAGCGACAGGCACCGAATATACCGACGGCATACCTGACTGTGCAGCAGGAGTTCCTCAATACCATGAGCCGGGGAGAATCCGGCCTTTCCCCATGGCATGCAGGTTTTGATATCGATACCTACGGGACTATTCCTGAAACGATAAAGGCCGCCGGTGGATCCATCTGGTCGTCATTTCACCGTGAAGTCTCCAGTCAGAGTATCAAACAGGCCCATAATCTCGGCCTTGAGGTGAAGGTCTGGTCCGTCAACGAGATGGATCGCATGGAGACGTTGATCAACATGGGTGTCGACGGTATTATTACCGATTATCCAGACCGGCTGCGCCAGGTCCTTAAAAAGCTTGGTATGATACTCCCCGCTCAGACTCCTGTTTCCCCCTGAACACTCCTGCCCCGCTACAGATGAGAGGCAGGACTATTTTTCCACAGGCAGGATCCACTCAAACGGGTCCTCAGCTTTACCGTATTGGATATCCATCAGGGTGTTGAACAGCCTGGCGGCAAGAGGGCCTACACTGCCGTCGCCTATTGTGATCACTTTATCGTCAAATTTAATGGCTCCCACGGGGGAGATGACCGCTGCCGTACCTGAACCAAACACTTCCTTCAGTTCCCCGCTGGCGTGCGCGGCATAAATTTCATCAATGCTGATTTTTCGTTCCGTAACCCTGATGCCCCAGGATTTGGCAAGTTTAATCACTGAGTCCCTTGTAATCCCGGGTAAAATGCTTCTGTTAAGTTCAGGAGTGATAAGCTCATCTCCTATGGCAAAGAAAATATTCATCGAGCCGACCTCTTCAACGTACTTGAGTTCAACCCCGTCCAGCCACATTACCTGGGTGTATCCTTCCTTTTGTGCCAGTTCAGTTGCGTAAAGGCTTGCAGCATAGTTACCTGCGGTTTTTGCTTCCCCGACCCCTCCTCTTACGGCGCGAACGTATTTGGTTGTTACCCAGATCTTGACGGGATCAAATCCTTCAGGATAGTAGGCGCCAACCGGTGAAAGAATTATAAAAAACCGATAGGTATTGGAGGAGCGGAGGCCGATGTAGGGATCTGTTGCAATTATGGTCGGCCGAATGTAGAGTGATGTGCCGGGTTCACCGGGGACCCAGCCTTTTTCAATTTCAAGCAGGGTGAAGAGAGCCTTAAGGACAAAATCTTCATCCAGTTCCGGAATACAGAGTATATGGCCTGAATTATTGAACCGCCTCAGGTTATCTTTGGGTCTGAAAAGATTAATCTCACCTGATTCGGTTTTATATGCCTTCAACCCTTCAAAAATGGCCTGTCCATAGTGCAGAACCATGGTGGAGGGATCCATCTGCATGGGGCCATACGGTTCGATTCGAGGGTTATGCCAGCCTTTTTCCGGGTTATAATCCATATTGAACATGTGATCTGTGAAATAGGTACCAAATCCCAGGTTCGAATCATCAGGATGTTTTTTTAATGTGTCAGCTTTGGTGATGGCAATTTTCATTCTAACCTCTGGTCTATATGATTGATTGTTTAGCAGAATCTTACAAAATAATACTTTTTATTAAAAAATAACAGCATTCTATTGAATAATTTATTATTATGGCATTCAGTATAATGCTTATTTATACGGTAAATCAACACCTAACCTTTTCAGTGCCCATAATGGCTGATAAGGTGGATGCCGAAGGTAGTCTCGAATATTTCAATTTGTTGTCATTTGATTGATTTCTCACGAAAAATACTTCCCTCCCGGCAGTAAAATGTCTCCTCTGTTGGGTTTTGTCCCGGCAGGAAGATTGTCGAATATTACGGTGTTGTAAAATGGGTTTTATGGGTTTTAGTGCTTTACTCCAAAACTTCTGCAATAAAAAACAGGAAATTGAGGAAGGTCGTTTAAAATTATACGATTGAATATACTTCCATGGCACTTATCCAGGCATTTTTAAATTCCGATTTATTCGGGTTAGAAAATAATAACGGTGAAAAATGAGAACAGACATTATTGAGATACGATGGCATGGACGTGGAGGGCAGGGTGCGATTACTGCGGCAAAGATTGTCGCAAACGGCGCATTTGCATCCGGTTTTAAGGGCGTGATTATGGCTCCTACATTTGGAACTGAAAGGAGAGGGGCCCCTGTATTTACCTCTCTGAAAATTTCAAAAAATAAGATTTATGATCTTTCACCAATTACCACACCGGACATGGTTGTTGTCCTGGATCCTACCCTGCTTGATGAGGTTGATGTGGTTGCAGGTTTGAAAGAGGATGGTCTGGTGATTTTAAATGGCCCGAAACCTCTCTCTGAATACCGTTTTGGCGATGCGAAAGTCGCTGTCTCTGATGTAACAAAGCTTGCCGTCGAGGCGGGCCTGCCTCCCGGGATTGTTAATTCCGGCATAATCGGTGCATTTTCACAGGCTACAGGTCTTGTTAATATTGATGTTATGGTGAAGGCAATTGAAAATGAATTCATCGGCAAAAGACCAGAGATGAACGCAAAAGCTGCGAGACTTGTGTTTGATAATACCGCAGTTGGAGGCTACGTATGAAAACTGAAGATTTCTGTAAAATGATTTCACGGGGTAAACCCGGTCCTGGAGACGGCGGTAATACCGGATCGTGGCGGGTTCTGCGGCCGGTAATAAATCTTGAACTCTGCATTCCTGTGAAGACAAATAAGAGAGCCTGTTTTAACTGCTGGCTTTACTGTCCGGATTCTGTTGTGTCAAAAACAATTCCGCCTGTTATTAATTTTGACTATTGTAAGGGTTGCGGTATCTGTGCTGAAGAGTGTCCGGTGAATGCCATCAGCATGGTAGATGAAGCAACTCCCATTGACGAGGAGAAATAACACCATGCATATTATCGAATCCGGCAACGTAGCTGCTGCAACCGGTGTTAAGCTTTCCCGGGCACAGGTTATTGCAGCATATCCCATTACACCGCAGACCCCTTTAACTGAAAAATTGTCGGAATTTGTTGAATCCGGTGAATTTGAAGCTGAGTATATTCCTGTTGAAAGTGAGCACAGTGCCATGGGGGTCTGTATCGCTGCCTCGACTGCCGGAGCAAGAGCGTTTACAGCGACGAGTGCCAATGGTCTTCTCTATATGAGCGAGCAGCTGCACTGGGCTGTGGGAGCAAGGCTTCCCCTTGTGATGTGTGTAGCAAACAGGGGAATAGGTGCGCCATGGACAGTATGGAACGACCAGCAGGACAGCATGTCGCAGAGAGATGCCGGTTGGATACAGCTTTATGCTAATGATCACCAGCAGATAATTGATACTGTGATAAAAGCGTTTCTGCTGGCCCAGACCGTGTCCATTCCCGTGATGGTCTGTTACGACGGCTACCTTTTGTCCCACACCTATATGCCGTTTGATCAACCTGATCAGGGCGATGTTGACTCTTTTCTACCCACATTCAGTCCGGAAAATTTTCTCAACCCTGAAGATCCCGGGAACTTTAATCCTGTAACTCTTCCTGATGTACGGCCTGGTGTGGATGGTAAAATGGAACCCGGTTATATAGAGATACGTCATAACTTACATCATGATCTTCGATCATCTATTGAAGTTTACGGAGAAATTGATAGTGAGTACGAAGAGAAATTTGGCAGGGGAGGCAATCCTTTTATAGAAAAATACAAGTGTGAGGATGCGGAATTCGTGGCTGTCTGTATTGGCTCACTCTCTTACCAGCTTAGAGATGTTATTGATATTATGAGAGACAGTGGTACCCGGGTCGGGGTTATGGGGGTTCAGATGTACAGACCATTTCCCGACGAGGCCATTGCAGACGCCCTTTCCGGCAAGAAATGTGTGATTGTTTTTGAAAAAGCTTTGAGCTACGGGAATCAGGGACCTCTCTATGGCGATATTAAATCCGCTCTCTATTGCAGTGATGATAAGCCGCCTATTCACAACTACATCCTGGGCCTTGGCGGCAGGGAAATCAGGACTCAGCATCTGCTTGATGCGTTGACGGATTCATGTGGTTCCCCGGAAACTTTCGGAGACACCCCCCGCTGGATTGGGCTGAAACTTTAAAGAAAAATATTATGGAAAAGAAAACAACTATACTGAATCTGACTGAAGAGGAATTTGTCCATCCCGGAAACCGGGCCTGCTCAGGTTGCGGGCTTTCGATTATTTATCGTATCGGACTTAAAGCGCTTGGCAGGAATACAATTCTTGTGGTACCCCCAAGTTGCCTGACTGTGCTTCAGGGACTGTACCCGGTGGCCTCTACCCAACTTCCCTGTGTTAATGTGACTTTTGCCTCAACCGGAGCTGCGGCAACCGGGGTTCGTGGGGCAATGAGGGCACTGAAAAAGGAAAATGTCAATGTTGTCGCCTGGGCGGGAGATGGTGGAACCGCTGATATAGGGATTCAGGCACTTTCCGGAGCCTGTGAGAGGGGAGAGGACATTATATATATCTGCTATGATAATGAGGC
Source organism: Deltaproteobacteria bacterium (assembly GCA_019306075.1). GTDB lineage: Bacteria > Desulfobacterota > Desulfobulbia > Desulfobulbales > Desulfocapsaceae > Desulfomarina. The sequence continues at coordinate 13,473 of JAFDME010000018.1, forward strand.
ATATATGAACACAGGAGTGCAGCGGTCTGGTACTACCCCGCAGGGTGTTTTAACCACCACAACACCCATCAAAGGGAAACTGCAGGAGAAGAAAGATGTTCCTGCGATAATTGCAGCTCATGGAATTGGTTATGTTGCCACTGCTTCAGCGGCGTATCCTCTTGATTTTTACGATAAGGTAAAAAAAGCCACTACCCTTTCCGGCCCCAGGTATATTCACGTACATACGCCATGTCCCCCCGGTTGGAGTTTTGATTCGAGGTATACAATTAAAGTTGGAAAACTTGCCGTAAAATCCGGTCTTTTTGATCTGTATGAAATTGAAAATGGTGAATTCAAACTCACCGGAGAATCAAAAAGGCTCGTCGGTAAAGATAAACCGCCGGTGAATGATTATTTTAACTCCCAGGGAAGGTTCAAGTCTCTGGATGAAGAGATGGTAAAAAAGGTGCAGGCGCAGGTTGACGCTAAATGGGCAGGGTATGATGCCTGAGCCCTTCACAGCCCATATATAAAGAGCGTATCTGTATCTCTTTATATAATCGTTTGATACTCACTGAACTTCCCTATTTGGAAGCTCCTTAAACCTCATTGTTACAGCAGGATACCGGCAAACGTTCACATTCTTCATCGCAGCGTGATTGTTTGCCGTGCTCCGCTGCAACCCCTATGATAAAGTCAATTGCTGTTCTCACTTTTATCTGTTGCTCTTTCGCTTTCCTTCCTTTTTCTGCAGTCGCGGAGCAGGCTGCCCGGTGTCACTGTTTTCGGGATCGGGATTATGATCCGTCCCATAAGTTCGCGGCGGATGAATATCTGTTGATAAGCAGTTTCAATTCGCTGATAGCGGCAACACTCGGCGTCTCGAAGAGAGAGATTGTGATGATGAAAATGAGGGGAGGGGTTGATTCCGATGAACTCCTTGTTGCCCTCTATATTGCGGATAAAACGGAAAGTCGGCTGGATCTCCTGCTCTCAATTCATAAGAATGGCGGGTCCTGGCAGGATATTCTGCATTCCCCGGCACTGGAGGAAAAATCTGATTCAGACCCAGTCCTTTCTCAAATTAAAAAAGGTATGGAGGATAAGGGAATTGCTTCCCTTGTTGCAGATACTATCACTGCCGGTCATTACCACACATCTGAAGCGGAAATCCTTAATCTGCATGCAGATAATTTTTCCAGCAGGGAAATCGGTTTGATTCTTGCGCTGCATAATGAGAAAAAGATCCCGATAAAAGAAATTGCGGCCATGTACCGGCAAAACAAAATGAGCTGGAGCGAAATTGCTGACAGTATGAAACTCACCCCATCGGCTGTCGGGGCAATCATTAAAAAAGAGGACAGTTGAGACAAGGTTTATTTTGAGGATGAATGAATAGTTCTTTTATTAAATAATTTTATTCGTTATGTTGCCGAATCAAAGTGAGAGTAGTTCTCATTTATGGCCGATTGTTATTTTTATATGCGAAAAATGCACTGATCAAACAGGCGATATTCAATGGAGAAGAAGAATGATTAGAGGACTTATAGGAACTGCCCTGACTGTTGTCGTTGTTGTTGTTGTTCTCAGGTTTATGGGAGTGATTTAATATCTTTAAAATTCTATTTCTATTTGCCATGAAAAGAGTTTTGTGAAGGATGTTGAGTGTTGGAGGAAGCTTTGACGTAACGTGTACCCCTGATTTCAGGTACACGTTGGGGAAAAGACAGGCAGGATACTAATAATTTTCTTCGAGGCTCGCGAAGTCCATATTTTTTGCGAGTTGTTTGAGGATGTCGGGGGAATCGATATCGGTGCCCTCGATGGTGACCGAAGTTTTATCACCAACCTGAAAGGACAATGTCCCTGACCTGTTTTGATTGTTGAATATTTCTGTGCCGGTATAGCCTTTCACACGGATTTGTCGGGTCTGCTCTCCACCCCCGCCTCCCTGCTGTTGTGCCATGCCGGCGAACATCTGACCAAGAGCTGCCAGACTTCCCATTTTCCCGGTTATGCCGCCTATTGCGATATTCAGGTTGAGATGAGACCCCTTTGCATCGGAGTAGGCTGCCGAGGCTCCGGCACTACCTGCAATTGAAGCGCCTGTACCACTGCCCTGCGATTGTTTGTTATCAAGAGTAAAGCCTGACGGGGGATCGGGTATAAATTTAATCAAACCGCTTGCTGTCAGCTCGTTAATTTTTGCCAGGGCATAGTTAATTTCTTCGATTGCCTTATTGTACTTACCTTTTTCGACGAATGTACGTGCTGTTGAGAGACTGTCGATGGCCTCGGTCTGAATATCTTCTGCATAGCCGGTTGATGCTAATGCCAGGGTGAGTGCTAAGGGGAGAATGAATTTTTTCATGAGAATATCCTGGTTAAAGAAGAAATAAAAAAGATGTCTGATTTCAGCTGTCACGAATTAAAGTAATGAGTTTTAGATAGTAGTCAAGAGTCAGTCTGCCGGCAGATTCTATATCCTGTCCAAGGGCGACAAATCCGTGATCTTTAAGGATGAAAAAATCTCTCTGTCTCTTCAGCAACTGCAATGCCGATTCGGCGAGTTCTGGAGTGCCGTAGTCGTAAAACTTATGAGTTTCCGGTATATTGAGTTGATCCGCGAAATGGCAGAGGAGGGGAGAGTGGCCATGCAGGATTGCATTAATCTTCGGCAGGCTGACATACAGAGCGTTATGAAGATAACATTCTGAAGATGGTACTGCGGTGCCTTCAGTGGTGAAAACGCCGCTTTCAGCATCAAAACCGGTTACATGGACAAAATCATCTTCATTGCAGGGGGTCCGTGGGCACATTCCGGTTCTGGTGATGATAAATGATGAGGAAGATGTCCTGTAGGACTGGTTGCCATAGGTTCCGGAGCTGTGCACCGGAGCAAGGCCCAGTTCGCCAAACAGAACACTCCAGTGGTTAAGTATCTCCAGTCGATGGTCATATTTAAAAAGTGGCTTTGTTCTGCAATATTCAAATTTAATACCCTGATATTTTTCCATAATATTTAAGATAAATTCGTAAAAAGGTCAACCGCAGCCATAGATGGCTAAGTTAAAAAGTTCGATATTTTACGACGCCATCATTTAAATTAATATAAAAGGTGCAAAGGAGCCATTCTTTTAATATGAACAAAAAACAGCAGAGTGAATTTAAGGCGATAAAACAACGATTAAGTACAATACAGCTTGTCATAAAAAAAGACATTAAGGAAGGCCGGATTCCCAGTAGCGAGGATACAGATCAGTTTATTGCGATATCCGGGGAGATGGACAGTTCCTGTCAAGACGAGTGGCGGGAGGCAATGGACGATTATCTGGAACACCTTGCTCAATTCAGGACAGCGGTGGCTGACAGCGATTTACAGGCGGTTGAGACCTGCTTTAAGGATCTGCTCGATTGCAAAGCTTCTGGTCATAAATTATTCAGGAAGAAATAAATTTTCAGCTCTATTTGCACAGATAACTACAAAGTTTCCCCCTGTACTCCGATCGGGAATACAGGGGGAAGGATATGGTTTCTGGAATTACCTGACTTGGTAAGATATTAACGGTTTTTCCCGGTCTTTACTGACCCTGCAGATTCTCTATTTTACCTATCATCTGGCTGCGCAGCTCCAGCATCTGTTTTTCTATTTTAGCCAGCTCCTGTGGCGTTGTTTTGGGGTTACGCATGGCGTCACGGTAATCAAAACGTAAATCCATCATCTGTTTTCGCAGATCTGAAGTTTGATCCATGTACGTCTGCTGCTGGCCGGGTGTCATCTGGTTCATCATGGCTCCACCCATCATACCGTTGCAGCCCATGCCGCTCCAGTTGCCCTGTTTTCCACCCATCATTCCGCTGCCCATCATACCCCTATTCATCGTGCCACCACCCTGCTGCATACCTCCACCCATCATTCCCCCCTGCATCTGCTGACCGGGTTGTTGTGTGGTTCCGCTGTTATGCGCAAAAACGGGTGCTGCCAGTAATCCGAGTACCATAACTGATGCGATTACGTTTTTTTTAATATCTTTTTTCATTGTTCAACCTCCAGTTTATTTTCCCTTCCGGGTATTAATATAGGCAGATTTGTTATCCGCACTTTTGTGAATATGGTTGTAATTCATCATGATGTTTTTCTGTCTCAGTCGGCTGCAGAGTGGTTTTGCAATATGGGCATGCCTGCCAGACGTTTTCGACAATTCGGCAGCATCCCGGGCAGTGACTTTTCAAACCCTGACCGCACCCCGGACACCGCAGATACGTTTCATCCACAGATTCGCCGCACCCTGGGCAATTCTTCTGCTGGTTATTCCGCAGCAGGAAAAAAACCGTTATGGCAGCTCCTGCTGTCAAGAGAAGGAGCCAGAGGAGCCAGCTATGGTAGAAATAGCGACCATGCCAGATATATCCCCAGGAGCAGTTCATCGTTATCTCCCGTAAACTCCCGGATTCTGCATGCTGTTTTCGTTCATATACCTGTCCTGGCTATTCACTGGGTTTCCGTACATATGTCCGGTTCCAGGGCTTGTCCGATGATACCAGTTGCCGTTGTGGTGCCGGCCCATACCATAATAGCCACATCCTGTTAAAAGAATCGCTGCTGCAGATACAAGCAGAAATATCATTCCTGTTTTCATTTTTTTTCCTCTCAATAATAGTCAACTGATAACTTCAAACTGTCCCATCATGCCGTCATCTTCATGCTCCAGGAGGTGACAGTGGTACATGTAGACCCCGGTATAGTCACGAAAGCGACTGATGATCCGCACTGTTTCACCTGGCATGATCAGCACTGTATCCTTGCGTCCCTGTTCATGCGCTGGCGGTGTGCGGCCGTTTCTGGAAAGAATTTGAAACTGGACATCATGGAGATGCATGGAGTGAGGCATACTCATCATCATGGCCGAACGATTGGTAACCTCCCAGATCTCTGTAGATCCAAGTTGGACCAGCTCATCAATCCTGTTGATGTCCATTTTTTTTCCATTAATTGTAAGCCTGCGACCCATCATCCCCATCCCCATCCTGCCCCGTCCCATGGACATGGTTTCCATGATAAATTCACGCACCTTAGTGGCTTCAGATTCAGGTATTTTCTCGATTGTCCGCAAATCCTGTACCATTGGAGTAACTCCGGTGGTGCCATTAACTGCGATCCGCATAGCCTCGAAACTGCTGCCTCTCATCTGTTCCACCAGCAGGCTGATTACGGCATATTGACTCTCCTTCGAAAAATCGACTATTATCTCTGCCCGTTCACCAGCAGAGAGGATGATCGAATTCATTGGTGCAGGATGTTCAAGAAAGCCACCATCGGACGCAATGACATGAAAGGTTCGCTGATCATCAAACGCTATCTTGTAGATGGATGAATTGGAGCCGTTAAGCAGTCGTAATCTCACCTGTCCGCCGGGGATTGTAAGGGTCGGCTGCATGACACCATTGACAAGCAGGTGGTTGCCGATAACGCCGTTCATCACATCATGCATATTCTGAGCGTAGGCAAACTGACCGTTTTCAAAAAAGCGTCGATCCTGGATAACCAGGGGAATATCATCCACGCCGTAGGTCTTCGGGATATCCAGATTGTCCGAGATATCATCTTCGATCAGAAAAAGTCCTGCCAGCCCGTAATAGACCTGCTCTCCGGTCAAACCCATAGCATGAGGATGATACCAGAGTGTGGCGGCCTCCTGGTTGATGGTAAAATCAGGACTCCATGTTGTTCCGGCGGGAATCGGTTGTCGTGGACCACCATCCCACTGCGCGGGAACATGCAGTCCATGCCAGTGCAGAGTCGTCACTTCAGGCAGTCTGTTATGGACATTTATGCGGAATTGCTGTCCATTTCTTACACGAATTGTAGGGCCAAGAAAATTGCCGTTATAGCCAAGTGTTGCGGTGTGAGTACCGGGGAAAAAATTCATCTTCCCCTGTTGAACATCCATGGTAAACGATGCTGTCTCCCCGCTTACGTCCAGGTTGGTCAGCAAAGGCGGTATTGGAAGAGGGTCAGAAAATCCACCGGCTTCTGCCGAAGTAACAAGCCCGTTTTTCCCAAGCAGGGAGAGACTTCCGGTTCCTGCGCCGGCAAGAGCCAGAGCTGCCAGACCGCTTTTTAAAAAGGTGCGTCGTTTCATAATTTGTCCCTGTACCCGGTAAAGAGAGATTATCTCAGTTCTGCTTTCATGCGATTATATTCATCTTCACTTATTTCACCCCGTGCGTAGCGCTCTTTCAGGCTGTCAATCCTTGCTGCAGGCCCTTTTGAGCTCCCCGAAAAAATTGCTTTAAAAAGCTTAACTCCTAAATAGATGAGCAGTGCCCAAAAGAGCAATGTTACAATCCACCCAATTGGTCCCGGAAAAAAGGCGCCGGGTCCACACAGCCAGTTACCGTTAAATCCCATGCCTGATCCAAATCCTGAATGCATCATTATCTTTTTCCTCCGATAAAATTTATCTGATTTTCATTATTGTTTGGTTGATATTGAGCAAAGTGTATGCCTGTTTTTTTGTAAAAAATTTCATCATGATTAACCAGTGGAGATTAAACCATATATTTATTGAATTTCTTTTTGTGGATAAATATTTTTTCCACGGCTGTCTTATTCTAAGATAGCAGAAGAGAAGGGTCGAGACCGGTTTTCGTCTTGTTTTTAGACAGCCCTGAAACCAGACGGACGGCGTGTCTGGAAAAATGATTGTTCTTTCCCTGGGTTGTTGTCATAATGGCTGCCATCAAACTGTTATTCCGGGGAAATCCTTTTCCTTTGCTGCAGTTACGGAGAGCCAAAATGAAACGTCTGTTGATTATTCTGTTCAGCTGTCTTGGAATTATTATTTGCAGTGATTCTGTTTTTGCCGGGAACCGGGGTGGAGGTTGGTGGCATGGTGGTCAATGGGAACAATGGGAAAAACGTGAAAAACAAAAGAATGAAAAAAATGATAAAAAAGGTAGTAAGTATGGAAAGTCAGCCTCCACCAGGGATGAAAGATACTGCTCATATGAGCAGGAAGGCGAGATGCTGCAGCTGCTGAGAGAACTTGATGATCCTTCTTTGACTAAAAACAACAGGCCCGGTGGCGAATCGGAAATTCGCAGGAAGTATCGCATAGCCCGGAAATTACGAAAATTTGATGATTGCCGGGCCGAAGACGCTCTGGAGGAACTCGTC
>JAFDME010000197.1 GCA_019306075.1 Deltaproteobacteria bacterium
GTCACTGGATGTCAATAGACACTACTGGGCCTTACTGGAAACAAAAACCCCGCAAACCGTTTCCAGTTGCGGGGTTAAAATATCTTAACGGACGTCTTTGGATTAAAAAATGGTGCCGGAGGTCGGAATCGAACCGACATGGAGTTGCCCCCGCTGGATTTTGAGTCCAGTGCGTCTACCAGTTTCACCACTCCGGCGGTGGAATAGTCTTATACCGTATTTTTTACTGCACAGTCAAGCAGAAAGGAATGTGGCCCGGCAAGCTGATATTATCGGGATGTTTCCAGAAAAACACTCCGCAATCTGTAAGCGTAGACAGCAGCGGACCAGAGGGCCAGGACAAGAGATATATAAATCAGAACGGTGCCGATCCGGAATTGATAGGGGACAGGCAGAACTCCAAGGGGGAAAATAAGAAACCCCAGGCCGAAATACTGGAAATTGCTTTTCAGTTTCCCGATTGATCCGGCCGCAACCACCTTCCCTGTTGTTGCAGCAAGACCCCGGAGTCCGGTAACAATAATCTCCCTGCTGATAATAAGAAGAGATACCCAGGCGGCAATTTTTCCAGAGGGAATAAGCATGATAAGGGCCGTTGCGACAAGAACCTTGTCGGCCAGAGGATCCATAAGTTTGCCGAAAACTGTCTCAATATGATACCGTCTTGCCACCCAGCCATCAACAAAATCGGTTGCGGCGGCCGTGGTAAAGACAACAAAAGTGAACATCTCTACGGTTCTGCTCTGTTCCAGGGAGAACAGCACAATAAGTACGGGGATGAGTGCAAACCGAAAACCAGTCAGTATATTGGGGACAGCAACCAATGCACTCTTCTTATCCAAAAAACAACCTCCTCATCCGCCGTTTTTATAAATTCTGTATTGCCTCAGCACCTTCTTCACATAGCGGACAGTCTCAGGAATGGGCGGGATACCATTGGCCCGGAGAACCTGCCCCGGCCCTGCATTATACGCCGCAAGAGACAGCTTTACATCGCCGCCGAATGTTTTGAGAAGACTCTTGAAGTAACGCGTTCCTCCGTCGATATTTTCCTGCGGATTAAAAGGATTGTAAACACGCAGTTCCCTGGCCGTTGCCGGCATAAGCTGCATCAGCCCCTTGGCTCCGCGCCTCGACACAGCCCGGTGATTAAAAGCTGATTCAGTAGAGATAATCGCCTTGATAAGATGCTGATCAACATTATAGCGCCTGGAGACACTGGCTATGTCCTTATCATAGACCCGGGAGTCATACACCCCCCCCCCGTTGCTGCCCAAGCTGACAGACCTTCCTTTCTTCAGGGCAAAAACCGTGCAGCCGGCAGATGCCAGAACATTGGTGAAGCTCACCCTGCCGCGCGCATCTTTGCACATATACATGGCAGCCCGGCCATCTGTTGTACAGATAAATATAACGGCAAGAGCCACCAGAAGAGAGATATAACCGAAACATTTTCCCGCAGCACGGTTCTGTTTTTCCGGGGCGGAAGACTGTTTTCGATACTTTCTCATCTATCTGGTACGTTTTTCCCAATCGGCAAGAAACTGCTCCACGCCGATATCTGTTAACGGATGTCTGGCCAGCTGGGTTATCACCTTCAGCGGAATGGTGGCAATATCCGCACCGATAAGTGCCGCATCGAGAACGTGCTGGGGACTCCTGATACTGGCCACAATAATTTCGCTCTGATAGCCGTAATTATCATAGATAGTGACTATATCACTGATCAGATCCATGCTGGGGGCACCGATATCATCAAGACGGCCGACAAAGGGACTGACAAAGGTTGCACCTGCCTTTGCCGCAAGAAGTGCCTGGGCCGCAGAAAATATAAGCGTTACATTGGTCTTAATACCCTCAGCAGTGAGTGTTTTCACCGCCCTGATACCTTCAACGATCATCGGAATCTTGATAACTATCTTCTCATCAATGGCTGCAAGTTTTTTTGCCTCTTCAACCATACCTTCCATTTCCAGGCTCACCACCTCGGCACTGATCGGACCGTCGACAATCTTACAGATCTCACCGATGATCTCCTCAAATGGTTTATCTTCCCTGGCAATAAGAGACGGATTGGTAGTGACACCGTCCACAAGGCCCATCTCGACACCTTTTTTAATCTCGTCAATATTTGCCGTATCAATAAAAAACTTCATTCACCGTCTCCTTCCTGACTGATAAATTTCCGGCAGCATTCCTCGCTGCAAAAGTAAAAGGACTGCCCTGCCCGCTGATGTTTGACCGCCTGCATCTTTGGAACCAGTTTTTTACAGACCGGATCCTCCACCAGCACATCATCGGACGGCATCTCCTTATATGATTTTCCCTCAACCCGGTCATCAGGCTCCACTGTCCGCCTTCCTCCCGTGAGCAGTCTGTAGGCGATATAAAAAAGAATCGCCAATATTAAAAGCCGTATCGGACTCAATTTCGCTCCTCCCAACTTCCGCCAATCACTTCCTGCTGATCGACCATCTGATCTCTCATCCTTTGTTTCAGCTCTTCCACCATACTGCCGGCGGTTGCGCCGGAGAGAGGGTCTTTATGATCCGGCGCGAGCTCGATAAGCGGCACCAGAACAAAAAGGCGATCCTTTATTCTTGGATGAGGCAGAATAAGATCAGGAGTATCCATCAGCAGATCACCATAGTAGAGCAGATCAAGATCCAGGACCCTGTCCTGATAACCAAAGGATTTTGCATCCCTTTTCCTGCCGAAGGAAGTCTCCACCCCAAGCAGTTCCTCTAGAAGCGCCTCAGGCGGGAGAGCTGTGACAACCCTACCCACCGCATTGGTAAACCAGTGATGACTGCTCATATCCACGGGAGCGGTCTTATAGGGGCTGGATAGAGCCAGATTATGCACTCCTTCAATCTCGCCCAGACTCTGCCAGGCCCTGCTGAGAATGGCAATCCCATCGCCCAGATTCGATCCCATACCGATATATGCTTCCACTGCGGCCATAAATTCCTGCCTTATTTGTTCCTTCAATAAACCATTATATGAGATAATCAGGAAATTGACCAGCCCCGGGCGGTTCCTGCCCCTGACAATGTGATTTTATTATAAATCATCCAGGCCAAGCACATCGAACATTGAGTACACACCATGCTCTCTGCCGACCACCCAGGCTGCGGCGGCTGCCGCACCTTTGGCGAAATGGTCACGGCTGTGGGCCCGATGGACCAGTTCGATGCGTTCACCCTGCCCGGCAAAATAGACGGTATGCTCCCCGACTATATCAGCTGCCCTGATAGTCTGGATACCGATTTCTCCGGGAGATCTCTCGCCTATAATCCCGTTCCGCTCAAACACCGCAACATCTTTCAACTCCCTGCCGACTCCCTCGGCAGCCATCTCGGCAAGCTTTAGCGCTGTGCCGCTGGGTGCATCTTTCTTTTTATTGTGATGGGCCTCAAGAATCTCGATATCATAATCATCACCGAGAATGGCGGCTGTTTTTTTGACGAGCTTAAACAACACATTTACACAAACAGACATATTAGGCGCCTGGACACAGGGGAAATTTTCTGCCAATGCCGCCAGTTCCGTCAGATTCTCAGGGGAAAGTCCTGTTGTACCTATAACCATGGCCCTGTTATGCCGGGCGGCGATCCGGGCAAACTCCATGGTTGCCTTATGAAAGGTAAAATCGATAATCACATCGCCACTGTCGATAACCGACTCAAGCCCCGCACCGATTATTACCCCGTTCGCTTCTCCCGAGGAGAGCATTCCGGCGTCTTTTCCCACCGCCGGGTTACTCTCCGCCTCAAAGGCTGCAACAAAGGTGAGCCGGGGATGTTTTTCCACCATAAGAGCGACACGCTGTCCCATCCGACCCGCTGCTCCGGCAATTATTACGTTTATCATCACTCTCCCTCTGTTTAAGGCGGGTTTACCCGCTACCCGGGTTAATTAGGCTGTAAGGAAAAGCAAAAAACGATGAGAAATCCCCCCTAACAGCCTTCAGCCTAAACAACCTATTAATTTAACAAAATAAACTCATAATAATTTTCGCGTTTCTTACAACGGAAATTTGCTGGTAAGGCGCTAAATGAGTCCCATCCCGGTCATAACTTCCTTCAGTTTTGCCAGGGTGCCGTCATCAAGGGGGGCGATGGGCAGCCTGGGCAGGCCGCTTCTGATCTTGCCCATCAACTCCACTCCCTTCTTGGCCGGTGCAGGGCTGGGGGCCGCAAACATCAGCTTCATCAACGGATACATTTTGTAATGGAGTTCATTGGCCTTTTTCAGATCACCACTGAGAGCCGCTTCCATCAACTGTGCCATCCCATCCGGATAGACATTGGCCACCACGGAGATATTGCCATTTGCGCCAACAAGTACACTGGGCATTGCCGAAAAATCATCTCCTGAAAGGACAATGAAGTCATCGGGGCAGGAACGGATCACATCGGTCATCTGCTCCAGGCTGCCGGCAGCTTCCTTGATACCGATAATATTATCCAGTGACGCCAGCCGGGCAACGGTTGCAGGCTCTATATTGATCACCGTTCTACCTGGTACATTGTAGAGAAGCATCGGGATATCTACAGTCTCAGCGATCTTTTTAAAATGGAGATAAATACCTTCCTGATTGGGCTTATTATAGTAGGGCGCAACCGAGAGGACGGCATCCGCTCCGCTCTCTTTTGCACTCTCACTCAGCTCTATCGCCTCCAGAGTGTTATTTGCCCCGGTTCCGGCGACAACGGGTACCCGCCCATTCACTGTCTTTACGGTGAGATCCACTACCTTTTTATGTTCATCAAAACTGAGGGTGGCAGACTCTCCGGTGGTGCCCACGGGCACGATACCATGGGTGCCGTTTTCCAGCTGAAACTCAATAAGATCTATAAATCCCTGCTCATCCACCTGCCCATCAATAAACGGGGTTACAATCGCAACAAGTGCTCCATGAAATTTTTCCATAACTCCTCCTGATCTATACCTGTTCTTTCAACTGCCTGCCTGTGTGACTCAATCAGAGCAAAGCTTCAACAGTCAGCTGCCCGTCATAAATGTGTCTTGCAGGTCCCTGCAAAAAGACATTTCTTGCCACCGGTCCGTCCGACAGGTCAAAGAAGACCGTCAGCATCTCCCCCCCTGACGTTAGCACCTCAACGGGTGATGCCATTGCTTTTGCCACTGCAGCATAAAGGGCAGCGGCAACAGCACCGGTACCGCATGCCATGGTCTCAGCCTCCACACCGCGTTCATATGTACGAACCTGCAGCCTGCCGTCTTCCAGAACTCTGGCAAAGTTTACATTGGTGCCGTCGGGTCTAAAAAGTTGATGATAGCGCACACTGCGGCCCCATTTTTTCACCGGCACATCCTCCCTGTCAACAAAGATTACCGCATGGGGTACCCCGGTATTGACAGAGGCGGCTTCATACTCTACACCATCAAGAGTCAGGGTAAGACCCTGCCGAAAATCAGAGGGAGGAACCATTTCCAGCCGGACTCCATCGCCGCTGGCGAGGACTTCCGCGGCAATGATACCCGCCAATGTCTCTAACTTCATACACGGACCGGCTATTTTATGGCTGTGTGCAAACCGGGCCGCGCATCTGGCTCCGTTGCCGCACATTTCAGCAACAGAACCATCACCATTGTAAAAGTTCCAGCCAAAATCCGCTGCATCCGATTTTTCGATAAAAATAACACCATCCGCGCCCACGGAAAACATGCGCCGGCAGAGTCTGCGGCAGAACTCCCTCTGGTCTGCAGGCAAAACGATCTTGTCACGATTATCAATGACTACAAAATCATTGCCAGCCCCGCTCATCTTTGCAAAATCAACGGGAAAGCAGGAGCGGTCAATAACGGATGGTCGCCTCTCGGGATTTTTCACTTTCATTCACCGGTTTCTGCCTGTCAACAGCCGACACCGCCCAGTAATACCGTTCACCCTCTTTCGCACGGGTGTCGACAAATATGGTATACGCGGGGTCAACCCTGCCAAGCAGTTTGTAGCTATCTT
>JAFDME010000198.1 GCA_019306075.1 Deltaproteobacteria bacterium
GGGAGTTATTGATGGCCAGGAAAATCCGCTTTGGGTCATGGAAGTGTATAAATTTTATGAAATCCAGAAATATATGACTCTGACCTGCCATGTCTACTCTCCCCATATTGATGTGGCCTCCATGATCTGGTGGAAAACCTTAAAACCCGTCGAGCAGGAGATGATCAGTAAAGCTATCTATGAAGCCGCGGTGTTCCAGCGTAAGGATAATCGTGATAAGGATGGAGCCCGTCTTGCTCTTTTGAAAGAAAAAGGTATGACCGTGGAAGAACAGCCTGATCTGAATTCATTCAGGACTAAAGTCGCCGGATTAAAAGATATGGATCTGTTTAAAGAACCAAAGGTGCAGACACTGCTGTTGAAAATTATGGCAGCCACCAAGTAAGGCGCAGGCGATAGAAATCACGTGCTGAGATTTTTTGAAAAAATCTGTGTTGCTGTGAACCAGGGAGTTGAATACCTTCTCTTCGGCCTTGGATTTTCCATGGCTATCCTGGTGGCGGTGCAGGTTTTTTGTCGTTATGGGCTGAACTCTTCCCTGTTCTGGTCAGAAGAGCTGGCACGTTATATGCTGGTCTGGCTCAGCTTTCTCGGGGCCACGGTCGCATATTACCGCAGCCTGCATCCCGGGGTAGATGCGCTTGTTTCAAGAATGTCACCGGCCAGGCGCCGAATTACACAGGTGCTTGTTCATATCACCGCCATGAGTCTGGCACTGGTTATGGTCATCTCCGGCTGTCAGTTTGCCTGGTTTGTAAGAATGCAGATTTCTCCGGCCATGGCTGTTCCGAAATGGATTATCCTGGCAGTGATACCTCTGAGCGGTCTGATTTTCTTTTTTTATGCACTGGTCTTTTTCCTGGGAAGTATACAGCGGGTGAAGTCGTGACCTCGGAAATTCTGCTTATTTCCCTGCTTTTTTTCTTCGCCATTAATACGCCGATTGCCATTGCCATTGGTATAAGTTCCGTTATCACCATCCTTCTTCAGGGTGATTATCCACTGATGATGGTTGCCCAGCGTATGTTTTCCGGTACCGATTCCTTTCACCTGATGGCAGTCCCCCTGTTTATGTTTGCCGGTGTGCTGATGGAGGCGGGTGGTATCAGTCGCAGGATCATTGATTTTGCCAATGCACTTGTGGGCTGGCTGCCTGGTGGTCTGGCAGCGGTGACCATCGTTTCCGCCATGTTCTTTGCCGGTATCTCCGGTTCTGCTGCAGCTGACGCTGCTGCAGTGGGTGCAATTTTGATCCCGGCAATGAAAAAATCAGGGTATGATTCCGATTTTGCTGCTGCTGTGCAGGCCTCAGGCGGTTCCATCGGTGTGATTATTCCTCCCTCCATTCCGATGATCATCTTCGGTTTTCTCACGGGCGCATCCATTGGTCAGCTCTTTGCTGCGGGAATTATTCCCGGTATACTTATCGGTGCATCTCTTATTCTCGTTTCCACGCTGATTTCGCTGAAGTATAATTATTCTGCAACAGCCCCCTTTTCACTGTCTGAATTCTGGCGGACTTTCAGGCGTGCCGTGCTCGCTATGGGAGCACCGGTGATTATCCTGGGTGGTATTCTGACAGGGGTTTTCACCGCCACTGAGTCGGCAGCTGTGGCAGTTGTCTATGCATTACTGGTGGGTATGTTTATCTACCGGAAGATAAAAGTTCGTGATCTTTTTCATCTTTTTCGCGATGGCGCGGTAACTTCGGCTATTGTGATGTTTATTATTGCCATGGCATCAATCTTCAGCTGGATTGCAGCTATTGGCAATATTCCCGCCCAGCTTGCGGGAGGATTGCTCTCTCTCAGTGATAATCCGATTGTCCTGCTGCTTCTCATTAATCTGGTACTGCTCATTGCCGGTACTTTTGTTGAAACTACCGCTGCGCTGATACTGCTTGTGCCGATGATTACCGCCATGCAGCCGGCTCTTCATATCGATCTGATTCAGCTCGGTGTTATCGTCGTGACCAACCTGGCCATAGGCATGCTGACACCGCCGATGGGCATCTGTCTGATCGTCTCCTGTTCTATTTCAGGAGACAGCATCGGGGCTATCAGCCGTCGCGTCCTTCCGTTTTTAGCAATTCTGATTGTTGACCTGCTGATTATAACTTTTTATCCACCGCTCACCATGTGGATGGCAGGAATAGTAGCGGGTTAGGAGTCTGTCCGGCAAAATGTATTCTCGGACAGGTTCTTAGAGGGATGAAGCAGCGCGGGATGCCTGATCATAGAGGCCGGACATAAGGCGCAGGAGCGCCGCTGCCTGGCTGATCTCCGAACCCTCCTGATTTAATGTGCGGTAGGCAGATGTCAAGCACTGTTCCCGAACTTTCCTGTAGCGTGAACAGGCCTCTTTTCCTTCATCTGTTGCGAAGTAAAAGATCTCTTTGCCATGTTTCTCCCGGGAGACAAGTTCTGCTTTGACCAGTTTTTTCAAGGAGTAGTTAACGGTGTGCTGATCTTCCACATGGAGGACAAAGCATATGTCCACCAGTTTCTTTTTTCGATCCCTGTGGTTGACATTGTGCAGTACCAGTACATCAAGAGGGCTGAAATCGGAATACCCGGCGGCATGCATACAGCGTATCATCCATCTGGAAAAACCATTATGGGCGATAATCATACCGTATTCAAATTCGCTCAGCGGCCAGCTGTCCGGAGATGTCAGATGCTCAGATGAGACGATAGGAGCCTGTGTGTTTATCTCTGTTAATTTCTTTTTATCATTCATAAGAGGTTCTCTTTATCATTTATAACGGGAGCCAGCAGTCCGGCCCTGGAATCCACAGCGACCCCTATATGGAATTAGTGCCGCAGATTTTTTCATGATCTTAACATACCATATGTATGGTTGAGGGCATGGCAAAAATGCTTCGCCCTGTATATCGAACTTTTCAGTTGAGCTGTCTCAACCCGGGAGTAACTTTTTTCCTCGCGGAACGGAGGAGTTTATTATAAAACTCAGAAAAGAGATAAAATAAAGCTTTCTTTTTCAGGAGAGGGCATGGATGACATAAAGAGCAACAGCAATTATTTATAGGGAGCAATTGCAAATGTCCAATCAACAGGTAGCACTGATTACCGGAGCAGCCAGTGGTATCGGTCTGGCAACTGCCGAGGCACTGGTATCTTCAGGCCGTACAGTTGTGCTGGCGGATGTCAATATTGAAGCGGGAGAGAGTGAGGCTGAGCGGATCGGCGGGACTTTTGTTCCGGCGGATCTCAGCCGGAGGGAAGGCTGCAGTTTACTTGCTGAGGAGGTGCTCGACAGATTTGGCCGCTGCGATATTCTGGTAAATAATGCCGGTATCCAGCATGTGGCTGCAATAGAGGATTTTCCTGAAGAGAAATGGGACTTTATTATCAATCTGATGCTGACAGCCCCTTTTCTGCTCTGCAAATATTTCTGGCCATCCATGCGCGAGCGCGGATGGGGGCGTATCGTCAATATCAATTCGGCTCATGGGTTGCGAGCCTCAGAGTTCAAGGTGGCATATATCAGTGCAAAACATGGCCTGGCCGGCCTTACCAAAACTGCTGCACTGGAAGGAGGACCCCAGGGAATTACCGTCAATTCCATCTGTCCCGCCTATGTTCGAACCCCGTTGGTTGAAAACCAGATTGATGCCCAGGCCGCAACCCATGGCATTGCCCCTGAAGAGGTGATCAGTGATATTATGCTGAAAAAGGTTGCTGTCAAAAAGCTCATAGAACCCAATGAGATCGGTGAGCTGGTTGTATATCTTTGTTCTGATGCAGCAGCCTGCATTACCGGTTCGATGCTGACCATTGACTGCGGCTGGACAGCGGGCTGAAACGGGGGATGTTTCAGCTAGCCAAAGAAGATCCCCGGCAGCCATGTGACGAGGGCCGGAAAGAGTGTGAGGATCAGCAGACCGACAAGCTGAAGCAGAACGAATGGAATGATACCCCTGTAAATATGACCCATGGTATATCCCTCAGGTGCCACACCTTTAAAGTAGAACAGGGCATAGCCAAATGGTGGAGTGAGAAATGATGTCTGCAGATTTACACAGAGCAGAATTGAGAACCAGAGTGGGTCAAAGTCGAGCTCCATGGCGATAGGCATAAAAATGGGCACAGTTACCAGCAGGATGGCTGCCCAGTCAATAAACATGCCCATAAGAAATACAATGGACATCATGATAAGGAGAACAAGCCATCTGTTCATACCGGAGCCGACCAGGACATCAGCAACAACATCCCCTCCTCCCATGGAAAGAAAAACCGTACTGAAGAATTTTCCTCCGATAAAGAGCATCATAACCATGGCAGTTGTGCTCATGGTGGCATGGGCGGATTCCTTTAAAACCTGCCAGTTCAATTTTTTGTTGAAAAAGGCAAGGATCATTGCACCAAAGGCACCGAGGGCCGCTGCTTCCGTAGGGGTGGCAACTCCGGCGAGGATGGTGCCCATTACCGCCAGAATAAGTGCCATGGGCGGAATCAGGGATTTAAGAGTCAGTATAATTTTTTTTGACAAGGTCCAATTGGCCGCCTCTTCCCTTGAGATTGGTGGGCCCAGTTCCGGGTTGATTGTGCAGCGAATAAAAATATAGAGAAAATAGAGTGAAGCCAGAATCAGTCCCGGTATGATCGCGCCTGCAAATAGATTTCCTACAGAGGTTTCTTTCAGCCCGGTCAACCCTCCGTAGACCACCATCATGATACTGGGCGGGATAAGGATTCCCAGGGTGCCGGCAGCACAGATGATGCCTGCCGACATCTCTTTCTGGTATCCTTTTTTCATAAGAGCGGGAGTTGCCAGAAGACCCATGGCGACAACCGAGGCACCGATAATACCCGTGGTGGCGGCAAAGACCGTACAGACCACAACAACGGCCAGTCCCAGCCCTCCCTTGAGACCGCCGAGGACAACAAAGAGTGTCTCGAACAGTTCGTCGGCAACCTTTGACCTATCAAGCAGCTGGGCCATCAGGATAAAGAGTGGGATGGCAACCAGGACATAGTTGTTCATCAGTCCCCAGGTATTATTGGCGAACATGTCAAAAAGGCCGGCAATGTCACCGCCGTTATCGATGAGACCGAACAGGGTGGCTATGGCGGCAAGGGTATAGGCAAGGGGATGTCCCAGGGTGATGGCAAGAATGAGAGTGACAAACATGCCTATTGTTAATATTTCCGGGCTCATGATTCCCTCTGGTCTTTAGTGTTGAAAAGGATCTGTAGATCTTTGATCAGATTTGAGACGCCCTGCAGCAGTAGAAAGAAGAAGCAGAGCGCCATGACGGCTTTAAACGGGTATATCGGTGGGCCCCAGCTGGTGGAGTTTCGCTCAAGACCCTGGATGGAGGTGATGGCAAATTTGGTGGACCAGATGGTCATGCAGGTCATGACACGCATAAAAAAAATAAGTGTTGTAAGAGCGCTTATAGCGGCCTGTACCCTCGCGGGGGCCAGTGACGTGAAAATATCCACCTGGACATGCCCTTTTCTTACGTCGGTATAGGAGATACCGAACATATAGTGCATGCCGTACAGGAATGCAGTGGCCTCAAAACCCCAGGATGTCGGTGCATTGAAACCGTAGCGCATGATAACCTCGTAAATAACGACAGCAAGAAGAGGGAATATCAGCATTGAGGTGATTTCGCCCTGGCGGGTGATAAACCTGTCAATGGAGTTGGATATTTTTGTGAACATTGTACTATCCTTGTCGTTTGTCACGCACCCTCCCGCGGATACGGGAGAGTGCGTATTCGAATGATCCGCATGGGTGAATGCGGGATCTGCTGGAATTATTCGGTAATCTGACCTGAAATATAGGTCTCATACGGCCATGGGGTTACGCCGCTTCGGGCCTTTCTCCAAACCGCATATTCTTTGATAAATGCTTCCTGACTGTCCAGGGCTTTTTTCACATCAGGATATTTCTCTTTAAGAGAATCAAGGTACTTCTTGGTGGTCTTACGAAAAGAGATAAGGGTATCCTTGTCC
>JAFDME010000199.1 GCA_019306075.1 Deltaproteobacteria bacterium
GCTGCTGGAGGGGAAGCATCTTTTTTTCGCCACTTTAAACAGTGATAAATACCATCTTGCTCTAATGATTGATAACCCGGCGTCCGATGATGATGAGGTTGGCAGTTCTTCCGGTTTACCCCAACCGGAAGGCTAGGAGCTGGGTGGTGAAGTCCTTTAATAATAGCATCACCCGTGCGATTTGCAGAAGGTTGACCAATATTCCCAAAATTTGCTATAATACCGGATGAATAGTTAAAACTGCCATTACTCCGGTATGCGTATCTGCAATATCGAAGGTTTATTGTCCTCCTGGTGGGGATGCGGGTGCTGATTGAGTCACCATGGAAGTGCGCTTAACGAGAAAAAAGATATGACTATTTTTCCATTCAGGCCGACGCGGCAAGAGGCTGAACACAAGGTACGAATATGTTTGCAGGAGAGCAAAAGTGGTGAAAACCTCCCCGGGTCATGTTCTGGTGTAATGGTGGACATATCCCAGGAGGGGGTTTGCCTTGTCCTGCCTCAGATGCTGCTGGAGGGGAAGCATCTTTTTTTCGCCACTTTAAACAGTGATAAATACCATCTTGCTCTAATGATTGATAACCCGGCGTCCGATGATGATGAGGTTATCTCTGTCTCTGCACGTTCCGTCTGGATGGATGCCTGCCAGTATAAAAAGGAACCCGCCTTTAAAATGGGACTCTGTTTTCATGACAGGCAGAAAGGTCTCTTTAAGCTATTCAGGAAGTAGAATACCTCGGAGGTACCTTGCAAAATCAATTTTACAAGGTGGCCCTCAGGTGCGGGTCAGCCATTTTCTCCCCGCGATCATATATATAAAAACTGAAGAAAGTACCAGATATCCAAACATTTCAGTGCTTTTTGTCTTAAGGATAAAGGTGATGATGACTATTATTGTAGCACTGGCCGCGAAGAATAGTGGTTTGGGGATCTGTTTAAGAATTACCCTGCCGAAATGAACGAAACGGATATGACTCACCATCAGGAAAACTGACAGTGCAGTTGCACTCCATAACAGTACAGGGTGAAAGACCAGGGAGGCGGCGAGGACAATGAGTGCTCCCGCCGGACTGGGCAGACCACTGAAAACACCTTCGGGAAGATCTGTTCGTTTCTTATCCACAGTAATAAAACGAATAAGCCGGAAAGCTACGCTGAGAAAGTAGATACAACCAAAGACCCATGCCATTGAACCGCCTGATTTAACTATGACATAGGCGGGTGCAAGTCCGAAACTGACAAAATCAGCGATATCATCCAGGTATGGACCATATTTGGTGCCCCCATGTTTTTCGGCCATCCTTCCATCAAACAGATCAAACAGCTGGCCTACTATAATAATAAGAATTGCCCATGCAAACTGGCCATTATGTGTGAAGATAAGACTGCTGATACCGCAAAAGAAATTGAGTGTGGAGAGAATATCCGCATATAATCTGTTGGGCACAAATTTAAATACCAGTGATGCTGACGACAGGAGGATGCAGGCTGCCAGGACTTCGTCACCTGTGTTTATCATGGAGGGGTTTTTTTCCAGCAGTGCACAGAAGATAACCAGGGTAAAACAGATAATAGCCTTGATTTTACCAAAGTTGTTAGCGGCCCCTGAGGAGTTAAGCAGCTTTAGAATATGTCTTGCGAGAAACTGTCCTGCGAGTTCAATTATAACGAGAATCCAGACCAGCTTAACAGATAAAATGCCGGCGTAGGCAAAACCTATCAAAGGGGGAAGGTAGGTCAGTTTATCGCACATCGGGTCCAGCCATTCGCCCCATTTTGATGCAAGATTACAACTCCTTGCCACTACCCCGTCCACTCCATCAAGTATTGCCGCAAAAGTGAAGAGGAACATGGCGAAGGTTTGAAAAGGGAAAAAGAAATAGAGGACGTAGGCAACCAGTGCCATTGCGGCACGCCAGTAGCAGATTGCATTGGGATGCAGCAGCCATTGATGGGTGAGGATATATCTTTGCATAGATTCTTTGCGGACGAGGCGGGAGAACCAGTAGAAAAAACCTATTCCCAGTGATGCCGCAATGATGATAATCCCTAATCTTTCCATGTCGTTCTCTTCTCTGATAGTTTTCTTGAACCGCAGGGTTGCAGCTAGCACAATCAAACGCCTACGCTCGTGCCCCGCTGCAACCCCTGCAGCCAGCCAAATTAGAAGAAGATTATCTGCTGGCAGCTGAGCTTGAGTGGTAATCAGGTTTTAATTTAAAGTAATTGTCGATTCAGTGCTATGTACCATTTTACTTCTCAATAGTCTATTGCCAATGGTTTGATCTTCATTTGCAGTGCAGCTTTTTTCTGAGATTATTTGTGAAAAAAATAATGTCTTTTGGTTGTTCTCCTGGTATTCAGAAGACACTTTGACAGTGATGGATCTAATTGAATTTTCAGTAGAGAAGGTGATGACTAAAAGATTAGTATTATACCGTAATGTTCTACTTTTTTTGGTATGTATTCCTCTCTGGCCGGGACTGGAGATAACTGCCCCCGCAGCAGATTTTGACTTTAACAGTGCCTGGCAGCAGGTTTTGGAAAAGAGCAATACCCTGCTTGCAGAACAGGCCAATATTGACAGGGCGGACTATGAGCGTCAGGCGGCCAGAGACCTTTATCTGCCGCAGATTAATCTTACCGGCGGCTATATTTATCTCGATGATAAGGTTCAACTTACCCCCAGCGCAATTTTTGACAGCATGCCTGCCGGGCCACTGGTTTCATCACAACTTGGTGCCCAGGCTCAGTCGCTTGGGATTCATCCAGCGGCTCTTGAGCATGGCCTGACCTCCACCATCAGTGATAGGGAAATCAAAAGCAGTTCACTGAATCTTCTCTGGCCCCTCTATACCGGTGGCAGGATTACTGCGGCTCAGGATATTGCCACCGCCTCACTTGCTGATGCCAGGCAGCAGCGAGAATTGAAACTGTATGAGCGGTTTGAGACCCTCTGTAGACGATATTTTGGAGTTGTGATGGCAAGACAGCTTCTTGAGACCAAAACCGAAGTTGAGGCAAGCCTGAGTGTTCATTTTCATCATGCGGAGCTGATGGTGGAAAATGGTCAAATTGCCGAGGTTGAAAAACTTCAGGCAGAGGCTTCATATGATAAGGCCAGAGTGGAGCGTGAAAAGTCTGGAAATGATTTACGTATTGCTCAGGCGGCACTCACCAGGCTGCTGCAGGATGAAAACGTTTCCAGGCCAACGACGCCGCTTTTTATAAATTCCGGGCTTCCCCCGCTTGAAACTTTTATTGAAAAAACTCTGGCCGGATATCCCGGTCTTGCCATCTTTGATGCAAAGGAAAAAATGGCAACAGGGCTGGCGGATATTGAAAAAGGAAAATATTTTCCGGAAGTTGCTCTGCTCGGAAACTACAACCTCTACGAAGAGGATGATCTCGCTTCCGAACTGGTGCCGGACTGGTTCGTTGGCCTGACGGTCTCTGTCCCTCTGCTTGACCGTTCCGGCAGAAGTGGAAAGAGAACCGCTGCCAGAAGCCTTGTCACTAAAATCGATGCTCTGCGTAAGCAGGCAAGAGAGGATTTGTCTCTGCTGGTGGAAAAAACATATCGCCGGGCAGAGCAGGCCATAGCCGAATATAATGGTTTGGCCTCCAGTCTCAGGCTGGCTGAAAAGACCCTTGATATGAGGGAGAAGGCCTTTGATCAGGGGTTGTCGACCTCACTTGATGTAGTGGATGCACGGCTCTATGTGGCCGGGGTCAAGAGTCAGCGCTCCCATGCTGCATATACTTATGTCACTCGGCTGGCTGAAATTCTTGCGGTAAGCGGGAGTCTGGATGAATTTGATTCTTATCAGAAAAATGGACAATAAAGGATAGATCTATGCGTGTCATAAAAACACTCATTATGCTGATTTCTGCAGCTGCAATTGTAGCCTGGCTCTGTTACAGCTTCTGGGTAGCTTACCAGCCTGTTCCCCCTGTGATTCAGGGCCAGATAGAGGCCCAACAATATAATATTTCGTCAAAGGTTGCCGGCCGGCTGGAAAAAATACTGGTTAAAAAGGGGGATATTGTAAAAAAGGGGCAGTTGGTATTCACTATTTACAGCCCGGAAATTGAAGCCAAACTTGATCAGGCAAGAGCTGGTAAAGATACAGCTGATGCCATGGTTGAGCAGACAGAAAAGGGAGCAAGAACACAGGAGATTGGTGCTGCCCGCGATAAATGGCAGCAGGCAAAAGCCGCAACTGATCTGCTCGAAATAACCTTTAAAAGGATTGAAAATCTCTACAGGGATGGTGTTATTGCTGAGCAGAAAAGGGATGAGGCAGCGACAAAACTGAAGGCCGCGCGCTATACTGAAAATGCAGCACTCCAGCTCTACCAGATGACCCGGGAAGGGGCTCGTGAGGAAACGAAAAAAGCGGTTGCGGGTAAGGCCCGTATGGCTGCAGGTGCGGTTGCTGAAGTGGAAGCTTATGCAGCTGATACCAGAATTGTCAGCCTTTTTAATGGTGAAGTGTCGCAGCTTCTCCTGCAGGCAGGAGAACTGGCACCCCAGGGGTTTCCGGTGGTCACGGTAATTGATATGAAAGACAGCTGGGCCGTTTTCCATATTCGGGAGGATAATCTCAGTAAATATAATAAAGGCCAGGAGTTTAAAGCTCGTATTCCTGCTCTTGGAGAGGAAATATATACCTTTAAAGTGAGTCATGTTGCTGTCATGGGAGATTTTGCAACATGGCGGGCCACCAATACCAGCAAAGGTTTTGATATGCGAACTTTTGAAGTTGAGGCACGTCCTCCTGCTCCGATCGATAATCTCAGAGTTGGGATGAGTGTTATAGTGGCTGAATAATGACTGTGAAAACTGAAGTGCCCGAACAGATATCAGAGTGGCGCCTGCTCTGGGCCGACCCCTGGCTGCGGGCTCTGGTGAGCTGGGTTCCTCCGTTACTCTTTTTGTCCATCTATCTTATTTTTTCTCTGGGACTTGCCCGTGATCTGTCTGTCGGCGTTGTCGATCTTGACCAGAGCAGACTGTCCCGGGAGTTAATCCGCTATTATGATGCCAGCCCGACACTGGCGATCGACAGACACTATCTTTCTCCTGCAGAGGGCATTTCAGCAATGCGTGGCGGTGAGATTTATGGTCTTGTACTGATAGAAAAAGATACGGAAAGGGATATAATTTCCGGGCACCCTCCACAAGTGGAACTATTTTATAACGGCCAGTATCTTCTTATTGGCAAGCTGGTTAAATCAGCATTGCTCCAGGCACACGCTACCGCTGTCGCAAAAATAGATACCCTGAAAAATCTCAGCGCAAGCAGTCCGGTAATC
Organism: Deltaproteobacteria bacterium; assembly: GCA_019306075.1. Taxonomy (GTDB): domain Bacteria; phylum Desulfobacterota; class Desulfobulbia; order Desulfobulbales; family Desulfocapsaceae; genus Desulfomarina. Next base: position 5,323 of record JAFDME010000199.1, read on the forward strand.
GGTCAGGCAATGGCTGCCGCTGTGCCGGTAGGAAACCAGGTGACGCCGCTGTTCAATTCCAGCACCAACTATGCTCAATTTCTGGTTTCCGCTATCATTCCTGCCATCTGGCAAATTTTAATCGTTATGACTACTGTGCTGTCTATTGGCCTGGAACTGCGGAGGGAGGGACTATCCTCCTGGCTTAATCCACACCCTGTGCAGGCACTTCTGCATCGTTTTATGCCTTACACTCTGATCTTCTGGCTGCATGGCATACTGTTTTTGATCACCATGTATGTTTTTCTTGGCTGGCCGATGCACGGTAATCTTGGTTTTCTTGTTTTTAGCCAGTTATTGACTGTCTGTGGCTGCCAGGCAAGCGGCGCGCTCATTTTCTTTCTCAGTAAGGATCCGGCCCGGAGTCTTGGGCTTGCGGCAGCCTATGCAGCGCCCGGGTTTGCTTTTATGGGGGTTACTTTTCCTGTCACTGATATGACTCTGCCTGCCAGGATATGGCGGAGTCTGCTGCCGGTCAGCCACTATATTGATATTCAGATAGCCCAGGTCAACTATGGTGCTCCTCTATCCTTGTCTCAGCACCAGGTGCAGAATCTGC
>JAFDME010000200.1 GCA_019306075.1 Deltaproteobacteria bacterium
TCCACGTCATTGACCACCAGATTAACTCTTTCACCATCTCTGTTCTGATACTGGACCGTACGCCCCGGTTTCAATTCCACGTCCTCAGGGAAGTGCTCCCGGTCAACCCTGAGCACCAACTCCTTATTGTATTGGCCGTATCCCTCATCCGCCGGGATAGTGATTGTTCTTTCCTCACTTACCCTCATACCGAGAACCCCTTCTTCCAGTCCCGGCAGTACGTTATGCTGACCGATGGTAAATGAGAGTTCGGACTTTTCCCCTGGAGTTCCCACTACGCTGCCATCATCAAGCTTTATTAAAAAACGTATTTTTATCTTTCTTCCTTTTTCCGCACTCTTCATCCTGGCCTCTGCTGTTTGTCTCTTTCTGATCTTCCGCCAATAAAGTAAAATTACTCTTCGGGTGGTACCACAGTTACCGGTACCTTAGATCTCTTCAACACTGTTTTTGTGGTGGTACCGAGGGATGTTTTTGAAAAGAGATTTTTATGTCCTCCTAGAACAATAAGATCACAGTCGTTTTCCCCCGCCTGTTTTAAAATCTCCTCATCAACATCTCCCTCACTGATGATAATTTCACGCGAATTAAAACTGCAGGCCTCCTCGTCAATTCCGGCCTGGCCGCAGAAATCATTCAACGCATCACGGACAACCGTATTAGTCGGCATTTTTCCCAGCAGCGAATGGCGGACACTGGTATGCTGGGAGTTGATCATATCCTCCCACTGATGTTTACCAAGCAGATCCTTGAGGCGCCCTCCAACATTGTCCGGCAAAGGCTCTATAACATGCAGCAGATAGATGGTTGCCTGAAAGCGGGTAGCAAGGGCAAGAGTAAAATCATAGGCTGGCTGACAGTTTTTCGAAAGATCCGTAGCAAAGAGTATAGATTTTACAGGCTTAAGCATAATCTTTCATCTCCATAATTTTTCAATTCTTTCAAGGCTAATCACCCGGACTTACATATCAGTACTGCAACCATAAGCCATATAATAAATGTTGCAAATTAAACTTCAAACTATCTTTTAAAATGCAAAAATGTTACAGCGTTTACAGAGTAAAGCACTAAAATAACAAGCGAAAATTAATTATCATTTCATAGTAATTTTACAGTGAAGAAATCAGGGGGAGGAGATTGCCGGCTTCAGGACAGCTCACAAAACAGGTACCATTTGCAACTGCTCACAAACGGTACCTTACAGCCTTCTGAGGTCTGGGTGACAGCGCCGGTCGGTTCAACAGATCGAATTATTGTCCAGTCTCAAAACGAAATGTCTGATCGGGATCGATCACTGCCAGAATTCGTACAATACAGCCATCACCACCAGCCCACTTCCAGGGAAAAGCAATAAAAAAGCAGCGCTTGCCGGTTACTTTGTCCAGATCCCCACCAACATTTTCTATGCCAGGAATACCGCCTTTCACCATAAGGGTTTTATGAGCTGGTTCCCAGTCGGGAAAATCCTCTTTCGGATCACGGCCGGTAGCGTCCTTATATTCCTTGATCAAATGGGGCTGGGTTGGGCCAAGTCCATGATCAACTATTTTGGTTGCAAGGGGATGGTCGTTTGCCTGGCATCCATAACCCACACATTTCACTTTTTTGTCTACCAGCCACTGAGCGCCGGCACCTGATATGCCACAACCGTAGGCAAAGTATTCATCACTGTCCGCCCACTTATGATGAAATCCGGTATTAATCATGACAATGTCTCCTTCTTTGATCACAGGAGTTGCATTTTCTAGATCTTCCGGTGTAATTACCCCCCACTTGCCCTTGGGGATTGATACGGCGACTCCGGTACCACAGAGACGCCATGTGGGATAATCGCCAATCCCGGGGGTATCCTCGGTTACATGAATGGGCGCATCCATATGGGTGCAGCGATGCATGATCCCATCCCATCTCATCTGGTAAACACCATCTTTGGCATGGAACTTGTCAACGATTACGTTGACACTGGGTGTTGACGGCCATTCGGGCATATGGTGATGAAAAGCATGACTTAAATTATATATTTCAAGGCTCATTATCTACTCTCCTTTACCTCTGAAGTTAATTATTTGCCGGAATCTATCCTGTATGTGCCGGTAGGATCTATCATCGCCATAAAACGGACAGGACAAGCATCCCCATATTCAAATTTCCATGGTGTTGCAGCAAAAGTAGCCCGCTTTCCGGCAAGAAAATCAACATCACCACCAACCTGCTCAATTGTGGGAATCCCGGCAGCCAGGAGGCTTTTATGGGCAACATTCCAGTCAGGGTGTTCTTTTTCAGGATCAAGACCAGTAGCCTGCTCATACGCTTTTGCCAGACGATGCATGGTCGGCCCACCCCGGTGCGGCCCAAGCGATGTAGCCAGAGGATGATCCACCTGGGGCATATCCACTGCCACAAGTTTACACTCTTTTGCCACCAGCCACTCTGCAGCATCTTTAGACAGGCCGGGTGACTCTCCAAAATATTCCATGCCATCCGCATACTTATGATGCCATCCGGAATTAATAACAACAATATCACCCTGCTGAACTACTGATCCTGCGGCCTCAAGATCAGCGGCAGTGATAACTTCATAATTCTTCTTTGGTATATCGATAACGACACCATTACCGAAAAATCGATCAACGGAAATGCTTGCAAGGTCAGCAGCTTTCTGAATCAGATGCAGCGGTGCATTCATATGTGTGCCGGTATGCATTACAGTGTTGATCCTGTGTGCCATCACACCATGCTGAGCATGTTTGACTGCACGAAACATTTTCACATCATCCTGTCCCGGATAGGAAGGTACACCGTGCCCCCATGGATGGCTCAATTCAATTGTCTGCAACTCACTGTAGGGATCTTTTATAACTTCTGTCATAATCAGCCTCTTTTCTTAGGTTCATGTGATCGTAGTATAAAATTTTCAGACCATGGCACAGTCCACTGGAGCAAAAAGGTGGACATCCAGCCAGGCAATAGTATATCGTACTGAATTTAGCCGCAGCAAAACTGTCCCTTTTTGTTTTACATATCGGGACAGATAATCACTATATGGAACATATTTTACATCGGCCGCCTGACATGTCAAGACCATTTTTCATACAATATGACATATCACCACTGACCTGCATATCTCATAAATATTTTATAAACAGAGAAGCAAAAATCCGGCTTTGTGGTGAACATAACAGACCTGCAATATCATACTGTTACACAGCTTCTTCATGAGAAATACGGCCTGGGAACCGGGTATGCAACCGAATCCATAGTAGGGAAAAACACTCTTTCCCGCAACATCATTTATAAAGAGAAAAAGGGAGGACCGGCAATCCTCAATACATTAAATTGGGCAGGAAAAGTATGATCTGGGGAAAAATTGCAAGAATAATGGTCCCCGTAAGAACCGCTAACATAAAGGGGGCGATACCCTTGAAAATAGACTCCAGGGCCATGCCTCCCCCGGGAAGTCCTCTTGCTACACCATAGACCACATAGACATTTATACCGACAGGGGGTGTAATAACACCCATCTCAGTTACCATAACAATGATTATGCCAAACCAGATCGGGTCATATCCCAGGCCGAGAACCAGAGGAAAGAAAATAGGTACTGTCAACATGACAAGGGCGAGAGAGTCCATAAAACATCCGCCGATGAAATAGACCATGACCACCATGCCGAGGATCAGGATGGGGGGAAGATCAAAGCCCCCGATCAATGAAGCGATATCGTATGGAATCCTCGTCACCGCAAGAAATTTACCAAAAATCGTGGCACCTGCAACGAGCATCATCACCATACAGGAAGTTTTCAGCGTCTCATAGAGAGCATCTACAAACCTTTCCCAGCTTATTTTCCCTCGAACAGCGGATACAAAAAGAACACCCATTACCCCCACTGCAGCAGCTTCCGTAGGGGTGAACAGACCGTAAAACAGTCCTCCCATGACCAGTGCGAAAACTGCAAGGGTTTCTCCCATACCGCTAAGCGACTTAAACCTTTCCTTCCAGGAGAAAACCCTTCCTCTCGGTCCCTGTTCAGGTTTAAAACTGCACCAGATCATAATGGTAATAATAAACAGCACAGTCACCAGAAGAGCCGGCAGAATTCCGGCCATAAACAGTTTTCCAATAGACTGTTCCGTCAGAATTCCGTAAACAATCAGCACGACGCTGGGAGGCATTATCATTCCAAGACCACCACCCGATGCTACCGATCCTGCTGCCAGTTCATCTCCATAGCCAAATTTCTTCATCTCCGGCAGGCCAACGGTTGCCATGGTTGCGGCCGTTGCAGCGCTCGACCCGCACACAGCCCCGAATGCGGTACATGCAGCGACTGTGGCAATAGCAAGCCCGCCTTTTTTATGTCCCAGAAATTTATAACCGGTCTCATAGAGTTTACCGCTGATACCCGAATTAAATGCGAGCTGCCCCATCAAAATAAAGAGGGGAATGGTAGTGAGCCCATATGAAGAGAAAACCTCATAAAAATCTTTTGCCAGCAGATTCAGGCCCGCATTTAAGGAGGCCATAATTGTAAAGCCGAGAAAACCGACAGTAGCCATCACGTAAGCTACCGGCATTCGAGTCATGAATACCCCGACCATCAAAACAATTCCAATGACACCAATTAGTGTGGAGCTCATGATTTTTTCAATTTTAAAATGGTTGTTAAAATACTATAAAAAATTGTCAGAGTCAGAATAACCAGGCAGCAGGCGAGAAGAAAGATAATCATATATTCAGGGAGCTGGAGGTTCATTGATAATTCGCCCGAATTCCTGACCTTCATACCGTGCGCAAACATTTTCCAGGTGACCAGAGAAAATAAGATCAGACTGAGAGTTTCTGTGCACAGCTTAATTATATTTCGAACTTTACTGGAAAATTTACGGACTACCAGTTCTACCCCGATATGACCTTCTTCCATATGGGTAAAGGGCAGTGAACATGCAATTGCTATCACGCCCATAAAGCTGACAAGTTCCACAGACCCGAATATAGGATGCTTGAGAAGTCGTCCGATAACATCCAGACAGGTCAGGATTGCCATGCCGAAGAGAAACACGGCTCCAACAACCTTTAACTTATCCGACAAAAGCACCAGCATTTTCCTAAATGATTCCATTGAGGCTTGAGCTCCAGAAACGGATTGACAAGAACAAGGGCCAGACTGAAACGACAACCTGGCCCTTCTTATTTCAGTATATCTGACGATTACATATTTGCTTTCAGAGAATCACGGATAGTCTTAATCACTTTAGCACCGTCAATTTTTTTCTTGTCCAGCCCTTTCGCATACTTATCAATTACAGGAGCAACAGCTTTTACCCATCGCTCAACTTCTTTGGAGGCAAGACCATTGGCCTGATGTCCCTGTTCCATGAAGAAGCGAAGTCCTGCCAGATCACTGCTATCCCATGCTTCCCCATGCTTTACAGACCATTCCTTATTAATTGCTTCAATAGTATCCTGATCTTTTTTGTCCAGTGCCGCCCATTTATCCTTGTTCATTGTAATAAAGAAGGTAGTTGTATAGGCCACCGGATAAACACATACTGCATAGTTGGTCACTTCACCCATTTTCCAGCCCTTATTGGCTTCCAGAGGATATGCACTGCCATCGACAACACCTTTCTGTAAACTCTGATAAGCGTCGGACATACTCATTGCAACCGGTGTTGCACCAAGAGCCTTCACAGCCTCTGCACTCATACCTGTTGATCTGATCCGCAAACCCTTCAAATCCTCAAGTTTGGTAATCTGCTTGTCACGGGTATGAATAAAACCGGGTCCATGGGCATGAAGATACATCAATTTTGTATCATCAAATTCTTTAGGCTTCATGGTGTTA
>JAFDME010000201.1 GCA_019306075.1 Deltaproteobacteria bacterium
GGTGTGTCAAGCTTCAGTTTGCCTTTCATTTTACCGGCGAGTTTTTCTTTGTTATGGCATGTAGCACATTTTTCAATTTTTTGCCCTTCTACATAGGGAACCTGCTTGCCGTCAGCCATACTATGGTGACATTCAGCACATTCAAATTTTTCCTGGTGTGCCTTATGCGGAAAAACAGCAGCTTTCGGTTTTTTTGATGTTTCGGAAATCAGTTTAATATCAGCGGGGCCTTTGTCAGCATCAGCACTGGCAAAAGTTGCGACACCGCAGAAGATAAAAAACGAAGCGACGCTGCAGGCAAGAACTTTTTTTAACATGGCTACTCCTCTTTTTTTTAATAATTCCATAGACGATCTACAATGACCTTCAATGCCTTTCTTAAATACAATGCTTCTTATAACGTTTTCATTTCTCTTTGTCAAAAGGTTAAGTAGTGGAAAAGATAAGGGAATACTACTTTGTGGCACCTCGTCCTAACTGGAGCCATAGCTGTGCAGTCCTGCCAGTAGAAAGTTTACTCCATAGTAGGTAAAGATTACCGCCATAAAGCCGAATATTGAAAGAACTGCAATCTTAGTGCCGCTCCATCCCCTGGTATAGCGGGCGTGCAGAGTGATAGCATAGAGGAACCAGGTGATGAGTGACCAAGTCTCTTTCGGGTCCCAGCTCCAATATGTACCCCATGCGGAGTTGGCCCATACAGCACCGGTAATTATCCCTGCGGTAAGCCAGATAAATCCGAACACCATGGTTTTATGGATAATATCATCTATAGTTGCAAGAGGCGGCAGAGTGGTAGGCCGTGCGGATGAATCTTCCCCATTTTTCATCATCTTTTTTACGAGATACATGATTCCAAGAGCAGCAGCAACGGCAAAAGCGGCATAACCGACAAAACAGGTCACAACGTGGGCAATAAGCCAGTTTGACTGCAGGGCAGGTACAAGGGGGTTGATCGTCTGGCTGATATCTGTTGAAAATGAGGCATATGCCATGGCCAGAAAGGCAAATGGTACTGCAAAGGCGCCTATAATTTTTGTTTTAAATTTCCATTCAATCAACAGGTATAAAATAACAATTACCCATGCAAAAAAGACGACGGATTCATACATATTGGTCAGCGGGGCGTGACCTATACCCATTTGATAGGATTCGCGCCAGCGCAGGATCAGCCCGGCAGTCTGGATGAGCCAGGCAATAAAGGTAAACCCGGTGGCAATCCTTCCGAGACGGGCTGTTTTAAAAACCAGGATAGCCACGTAGAGGAGTGTTGAAAAAAGGTAGGTAAAGGTCGTTATACCCAGAAGTTGTGAACTATCCATGGTTAAAGCTCCGTAGATCCAATTTTTTTGCTGAGTTGCTCTGCGAGGAGTGAAAACTGTCTGGAGAAATCGGTCCTGTTCTTGTTTGCCGATCCTGAAAGGAGTAGAGAACTTGTTTTATCATCATCTCTTTGAATCGAAAGCCAGATCCTTTTGTGGGACATGAAAAAAGCGATAAAAAGGCCAAGAAGCATGAGCCCACAGCCAATATAGACAAGCCAGACACCCGGGTCTCTCGCAACCTGCAAACCGGTGGCATACATCTGCTTAACCGATATTTTATAGTTGTTATCACTGCCTGCCGTTATCTCTTTGCCATCTTCCACCCATTCAATAACTGCAGGTGCATCTCCCACTTTAACCCAGAGTTTGGAGCGAACAATCCGCTTCCCCATACCCTCAGCGTTGATAACGCCAAACCGGATTCCTGCCTCCTCCCACAGTTTTTGTTTTTGAAATGATGCAACAAAATTTTTGCTTTTATCAGTTACGCTGTTTTTGATAGTGACAACAAAGTCCTGGTATCCTTCATAGCTTGACTGATAAAAAGTTATTCCCTTGTAGGTGAGGGGGCTGTTTACTTCAATATCCCTTTGCAGAACCTCTTTGCCATTTTCAAGTATCGTCAGGCTGCTCCTGTAATCCCTGGGCATACCGTTATCGTAATATTCAATGGCAAAAGAGTCGCACCTGACCTCAAAACCGAGATCGATGGGGGTGGAGTTGTCATAGGAATATATTTTGGAACTGGACTTTGTTTCCGGGATCATGACACTGCCTTTGAAACCAAGAAAGTGACCGATAATCCCTCCTGCAAGGATAATCAGAATAGAGGTGTGAACAATGTAGACACCTGTCCTGCTCCATGCGCCCTTTTGAGAAAAAAACAGTTCCCCATTATCTGTCTTTTTTGATTGTGGTTTCCAGCCATTTCTCTTCAGAATATCAGAAAGGCCAGGTCCGTTAAAATCAGATGTGAGCATGGACCAGCTTTTTCTTTCACGCATCTTCGCAAGCCTGTTGACCGGAACAGAGAAGTTATCTGCCCTGATAATTTTCAGGACGGCGGGGAATCGGTCGAGACTGCAAATAATAAGATTACAGCTGAGTATTCCAAGCAGCCCGACAAACCACCATGAATAGTACATGTCCGGGATATCAAGTACCTGAAAAAACTGAGCCATTTTGGGGCCGAATTTCTGCACATAAAAGGTGGAGGATTCTCCCTGGGGTATAATGGTGCCGATAATGGAGGAGAGGGCGAGAAAACTGAGAGTAAAGATTGCCAGCCTGACGGAGGCAAAAAAAGTCCAGATTGAGTTATTTTTTTTCATTTATTATAGATGGTATTTCAGGGGGAAAATTTATGTTTCCAAATGTCGACGCTTTATACCACACTGTAGCCGAAAAGAGGTAAGGAAACTGAAAAAAACTGGTGGATAAGAATTTTTTTCTGATTACCCTGAAGCTGGAAGGTATGTGAGTCAATAGAGTATCATGAGTTGAGAATTATTCTTTATACGAGCGATATGGCTACCACACGCAGTATAGGATTGCAATAAAAACAAGAAAACCTTAAACCACAGAGGACACAGAGAGCACAGAGAAGCAAAAATATTCCTTCTCTGTGTCCTCTGTGGTGAGAGAATTTATTTTAAAAGGTCTGTTTATGGATTATATCCGCATCGCTAAAATAAATGATTTTAAGAATAAGCACATCAAATCTTTTTCACTCTTTGGAAAAAAAATTGGTGTAGTTAAACGAAAGGATAACAGTTTTTATGCTATAGAGATAAGTTGCAAACATCAGGGCGCTGATCTTACCGCCGGAAAAATTGACGGAACTGTTGCCACCTGTCACAGGCATCAGTGGAAATATGATCTGGAAACCGGAAAATGTCTTAATCATGATTCTCCTGATCTGAAAAAATATGATATTCAGCTGAGGGGAGAGGATCTCTGGATCTCTTTTCTTCCCCTTGATGAGTGGTTTACCTGATAAAAGCTGTAATAAAGAAATATGAAAATGAAAAGTGAATTTGATTGCCATTGAATCGTAGTGTTGCTGCAGGGTACCTGTAAACGTCCACGCTCGTGCCTCGCTGCGGGATTGTTTTCAGGTATCCCGCAGCAACACATGCTGTCGTTGTACCAGAGTGAAACTGCTCAGAGTAAATCGTACGATATCAGGGATAAAAGTCCTTGCCATGGGATTATATTGTGGGTATGTTGTGAGGTTCTGAAAAGATTTTTTTAATTACACAATGCGGCTATCTGTCATGGAGAAAGTAACTCCGTGGAGGTGCATGTAATACGAGGAGAGTTGAAAATGGCTAAGGTATGTGAAATTTGCGGCAAAGGTCCTTTGACAGGAAATAACGTTTCCCACGCCCATAACAAGACGAGAAGGCGATGGCTGCCGAACCTGAAAAAAGTGCGGATGGTTACTGCCAGCGGCAGTACTAAGCGTGGAAGAGTCTGCACCCGGTGTATCAGGTCCGGGGCGGTGGTAAAACCGGCATAATATTGAATTTGTCAGGTATAAAGGCGAGGGGATTTTTTCCTGCTCGCCTTTTTTTAATGGGGACCGGAATGACTGACAGTGAAATAAAATATCTTAGTGTAGAAGAGGCGGCGAAGCTTGTCGGTGCTATCCAGGAGGAAGAGGATATCGAGCGGCAGGATCGTCGGATTCTCACAGTGTATAGTCGTGACGACAGGGAAGTATGCTGGTTTGATTACGATGAAATTATGGAAATTGTGAAAGATGTGGCTAAGGGGGAAAAGCAGGAGGCGGTTCAGGATTATATTCTGGCCCATATCCCTGACTGGACTCTGGAACTGTAACCCGGCGGTCGTAGAAACTCATCACCCCTCTTGCACCCATTCCTTCAGAGGCAATGGAAACAGATTACAGTGGAGCGATTCATCCCCGCTATATCCGCTCTGGATTTCTTTTCCTCCCCTAAAGATTGAAACAGGCCTGTCTGCCGAGACCACAACTACAATGGTTTCAGGGTATTGGGCGGTAAATCTGAGAGCAGAATTATAACGGGCCCCTCTGGCTCTGTTTTCACCCTTGATTCTGTGACCGTCCAGCAGACAGGCAAATGAGTAGAGATGAAGATCGGATCTGATATGCAGGGCACCGTCCACCTTGGACAGAGCTCCGGCCAGGGTTAGCTTCTCACGCTCCCGAAGATCAAGGGGTGGAGTGAGGCTTTGCCCTGCAGTGTCTGCCGGGTTTTCTGCCAGGTCGAGGACAAAGGTGCAGCCAAATATCTTGTCTCCCGCATTGTGAACCAGCTTTGCGACAATTCTGAAGAGATCGTTTCTGGAAGATGTCTCCATATTAAAATCGAGAAGTGCCTCTTCAACCTCAAAAAGTTTTGCCCTGTGTGTATTTGAACTGTAACTACCATCCTGAAAACTGCATATTTTCTCACCACCCGCTGTGAGAAAACCAAATTTACCCTGAAAATCTACCGTAATATGAAACTCGGCTAGAATATTTCTTCCTATCCCTAAAATACTCTTACCATCTGAGATGAGGGTATGGTCTGAATGCTCCACCGCTTGTAGCAGCTTGCGCACATGTTTGAAATTATTAAGAGGCGGCCGTTCACTACCCTTGAAGTGGGCGAGGTAGGTGATAGTATCAAGAAAACGCGGCTCAACAAAAGTCAGTTTACCGAAGGGTCGCGCTCCCTCCTCGTTGGTCTTGGAGATGCTCAGCACTGCATCGAGAACCGGATAAATACGTATATGATAATCGAGGCCGAAAGTACGATTAACTTTGTCAATGATATAATCTCTTACCGCATGAAGCGCATACTCACGCAGAAAGCTGCCGGAAATACCTGTGTAAAGAGAGCTGTCGTTTGCAATATCGTGTGATAGCCTGAGTACCGCATGTTCAAGCCAGCATTCGGTTGGCCCGGTGGAGCAGAGGTTGGGGTGATGTTCGGTGAACCACATCTGGTAGAAGACCGTAGATGAACTGCCGCCGCAGGAGATAAGGCCGTCCAACTTGAGGTTCTGCTGAGGTTCTATATAGTTGTAGGAATGAGAGTATACATTCTTCGATATCCCGCTGCGCCAGGCATGGTCCTGAAGATAAATATTTTTCAGTTTTGGTTCGTAGCCTTTCAGCAGATTCTGGGGGTCATACATGACCAGGTCATCGATTCCTGATATGGCAAAAATTATTGCCACACGACTTGCACCGGAAAAGAGAGAAAGCCCATCTCTTATTCCGCCAAGTGTTTCACTGATGCATCGGTTGACAAAAGAGGAACCGGCCAAGACGATTTACTCCTGAAAGTCTGCAGGATATTTTATATTTTGCCGGTAAAGCAGCACTTCGTTCATTAAGCCCAGTCGAAGCGAACAACGTTGTCAAGGGGGTCGGATTTTAGAACCCTTACTTTTACAACACTATTTGCAGAGACACCGGGTCCTGCAGATGACGGCAGGTCAATGTCCATAAGAATGTC
>JAFDME010000202.1 GCA_019306075.1 Deltaproteobacteria bacterium
TTGCCGTTAACTCCGTCAATACCGATGATGATGTTCCGCAGTGACTGGCAGCAGAAGTCCATAATCCAGCCCATCTCAATATTTGTCGGATCGATATCCAGTCGTTTCATGCCTGAAAGTCTTTCAAGCTGTTCGTCTGTATAGTTTCTTTCATGCTGCAGGCGTGAAGTGAGAGCAACCATAGCCAGGTTGTGGGCATTCATGATTGCGTTGATATCACCGGTGAAACCAAGTGAAAAAGGAGTCAGAGGAATACACTGGGCAAGGCCGCCACCTGCGGCAGAGCCTTTGATATTCATAGTTGGGCCGCCGGATGGCTGACGAATCGCAGCGCAGACATTTTTACCTAGTTTACCAAGGCCCTGTACAAGGCCCATGGAGGATGTGGATTTTCCTTCACCAAGAGGAGTAGGAGTGATGGCAGTAACATCAATATACTTTCCATCGGGTTTATCCTTTAATCTCTCAAGTACAGCCCGGAAATCAATTTTGGCAATATAGTGTCCCTGGGGAAGGAGTTCATCTTTCGTTAAACCCAGTTTTTCACCAATTTCATAGATGGTTAACATCGTCTTTTCTGCATCCGCAGCTATTTCCCAGTCTGCGTGTTTGGTTGGATCCAAAGCCATGTTTTGCTCCTTTTTAAAATTGAGGCTCATGTCCGAGCCGGGTTAAAGATACTGAACATAAACGTTGAAGCACTGATACAAATTGCCCGCGTTGCAAAATCGTTTTTCATCAAAATACTTTGTCAACCGGATTTCTCTTCCTTTTGGCGGAGTTCGAATGCGCTACTCTCTCTCTGCCTGTAGTTTTGAAAACGGTTGTTTCAGCAGGTGATGGAAAAGTCAATTTTAAAAAGCGGGTTTTACTTCAATATCTAAAAAGACCAGCGACGGTCTCATATCATACTGAAATAACAGGGTTTAATTTCCCTTTTTTGAAAGCGTTGTGCAGGAAATTTTTAATTCAGGCTAAATCCCTGAAACAGAATTTTACAGTCCTAAGCAACAGAGAATTCGTACCACATATTATTCTGTTAAGCAATTGATTTTAACTCCATATCGGTTGAATTGATATGAGTCTGCATGGGTGGCGTCGGTTAGAGAATTATATGGGAAAATGACAAATGCATACATTGTGGTATTGCTACTGGTGTAAAGTAATTTACAATACCTCTTGTATGTGCAGTTTCTGATACCACAAAATTACATTAGTGCCTTACTCCGTAAAAGCTGTAAAGAAAAACAAGAAAAAATTAAATGCTGTTAAACCAATTTGGTGAATACCAGTATCAGATAGCGAACGCAGAGAGACCTTCGAGGCACTTATCCAAGCATTTTAAAAACCCGACTTGTCGGGTTAACTCATCCATAAATACAATAGTGGGGAATTGTGATGCCGAAAGAAATAGTGATTGTTGGTGCCGTAGCTGTAGGTCCTAAAGTCGCCTGCAGACTCAAACGCCTTGAACCTGAAGCGAATATCACCCTTATAGACAGGGACGATCTTATCTCTTACGGAGGTTGCGGAATTCCCTACTATGTCGGGGGTGATATAAATGATCTTGAAGATCTCTACTCCACATCCTCTCATGCTGTCCGGGACCAGGCATTTTTTGAGAATTGTAAGGGGATAAATGTACTGACCCGGGTTGAAGCGGTTGAAATTGACAGGAACGGCAAAAAGTTGAAAGTTAAACATCTTGAGTCGGGAGAGGAAGAGAGCCTTGGTTACGATAAGCTGGTTCTTGCCACTGGTGCAAGCCCGGTGATTCCGCCTTTTCCCGGTGGCGACCTGCCGCGTGTTTTTACCCTTGCGGATCTTCATGATGCCGAAAAAATAAAGAAACTGATGTCCCAGGGCAGGGTTGGTACTGCTGCGGTGATAGGGGCTGGTGCTATTGGCCTTGAAATATCTGAAGCACTGGCAGATCTCTGGGGTATAGAGACTACACTTATTGAGATGGAAGATCAGGTGCTGCCCACAATTCTCGGTAAGTGTATTGCCAGAATAGCTGCCAAAGAGATGGAGAAAAAGGGTGTCAATCTTCTTTTGTCGGAGAGAGTTTTGCAGATTACCGGCAGAGAGGGGAGTGACGGCTGCGTGGTGAAAACCTCAAATAATGTTCTTTCCGTGGATATCGTTGTTCTCGCAGCCGGGGTCAGACCAAATACTGAGCTTGCACAAAATGCTGGATTATCAGTTGGTATATCGGGTGGTATTGTTGTTGATCGTCGCATGAGGACAAGTGATCCAAATATCTATGCGGGGGGAGATTGTGTGGAACTGCAGAATCTCGTTTCCGGTGAAAATACTCTTATGGCACTTGGTTCTCTTGCCAATCGGCAGGGCAGGGTTATTGCAACTAATATCAGCGGAGGTCAGAGTCATTTTCGGGGCACTGTCGGTACTTTTTGCCTGAAAATATTTGATCTTGGAATAAGTAAGGCGGGGCTCACCTACAGACAGGCAAAGCTGACTGGGTTTGATCCGGTCTATGCCGCTGTCGCCCAGGCCGATCATGCTCATTTTTATCCCTCCTCCGAGATGACCTATATTTCACTTATTGCTGACCGCAGGTCACGGAAGATTCTGGGTGTTGAGGCTGCAGGGAAAAATGGTGACGCAGTAAAGGCCAGGGTCGATGCTGTAGCAGTACTGCTGAAATACGGGGTGGATGTTGATGATGTGTGTGGTCTTGAAACCGGATATGCTCCGCCTTTTGCATCGGCCATGGATGTGATCAATAATGCGGGTAATGCCCTTGATAATATTCTTGCAGGTAGTAACAGACCAATCGACGCTGCCGATTTTCTTTTTGATTTTGCCCATAAGGAAATTAAAGTCCTTGATATACGCGGGGAAAAAGAAGCAGTGCCCTTTCTTCAGAAATATGGTTCACGGTGGCTGAATATCCCCCAGGATCAGTTGCGCAGCAGAGTTGCTGAAGTGCCGCAGAACGAACCGCTTTTTCTCCTCTGCGATACGGGTCCGCGTTCATATGAAGCACAGGTATATCTTTCTTCACAGGGAATAACAGATACTTTCAATATTCAGGGAGGGTTTGCCATGATAATTGCCACAGATCCTGAGTTTATTTGAGATAACTCTGAGTCTACAGGCGGGGGAGAGCAGCTGTGTGAATCAATTTATGTCCGGTTGCTGTTGGGGCTCCTCCGCTACTTCGTCCTTTTTAAAATGGCGGATCGTGCCCTCAAGGGTGATGATTGTCCAGTCCCCATTTTCCTCACAGGCTTTTATCAAGCACGGTATCTCATTTTTATCGGCCAGAATAAGGCTGCATTTCTCATCGACATTCATGCTGGCAATGAATTGGAATTTTTTTTCACTGCTTATTTCTTTGAAGTCACTGACCGCTTTTTCGAAAATTGTTATCCACTTGTCTTCTTCCGGGTCGGTTTTTTTAATTTCCTGACGTAATTTGGCTATTTCCTCTTTTTTCCCGGCGATAGCTTTTATTGTTTTCTCTATGTCCTGCCTGTTGTCTGAAGGAATGGAGACGAGAATTTGTTTATGGATCTCTATGTCAGCTTCTATGTAATTGATCTTTTTCAATAGATCCTGGCTTGTTGTGCTCATAATATGATGTCTTTCTGCCGGGGGAAGAGGGAGATTCAGGGAAAAGAGAATCCGGCAGTAAAATGCCGGAGGGAAAGTGTTTTTTGGTAAGAGTCATGCATGCCTTAGAAACTTTTTGTGAGAAGCAGAGAAAATTTCTAAGGCATTGTGTAAGGGTCAGTCAGAGAGAATTTTGAAAGAGAGCTTCACTCTTGCTCTATAAACAGCACCTTTTCCATCCTCAATTTTCATGTCCAGGGTAGCGACCTCGGCTATTCGCAGATCGCGTAAACTCATACCCGCAGATTTAACCGCATTCTGGGTGGCTTCTTCCCATGATACAGGACTGGATCCTACCATTTCAATGATCTTGTAAACACTTTCAGACATGGCTGCTCTCCTTTGTTGAGGTTTGGACAAGCTCCTAGTTCACTCATGTTGGATGTGGGCGGACACACCACGCGCACACTTTACCATTTTAATGATCAAAGATGAAGGATAATTACACTCTTTTATCTTTTCATAAATGGTCAAATATAATATCTTACTCTTTTTATAGAGGTAGCTGTTCTCAGAGGAACACTGCAAGCACCGAGCGAGGTCTTTTTCTAATCATTGAAAGTACATGAGGAGAGAGCTATGAAAACCGGCAATAATGTTAGATGTCGAAGGTTGTTTCGGAGAATTTTCCAGAGTCTCAGTGTGGTTGTTTTTGTCATGCTTCTGCCATTAACATCCTCTTCTTATGAAATACTCCTCGGGACGGGAGGGAGTGGTTCTTTTTCTCACTTTGCCGGGAAAACACTTTGCCGGCTGATAAGTGCCAACCCGGATCTTTCCTGCAAAGCGATTCCCGCTTCCGACAATACTCATAACCTTACCAACCTGAGAAGTGGTTCACTGGATATCGCCCTTGTTGACTCCAGGATGTTTTATGATGCTCTCAATGGTAAGGGCTATTTCAAGTATCTCGACATTGCATATGATAACCTGAACCCACTGGCAGCACTTTATAATATTCCGGTTGTACTTGTTGCCCGTGATGATGCCAAAATACTTACTCTTGATGACTTGAAGGGGAAACGTATAAATATGGGTGTACCTCTCTCCCGACAGTACCTTGCCGCTGAGAGCATTATGCAGGCAAAGGGATGGACTGAGAAAGATTTCAGCCTTGTGCAGAACCTTTCCGCCAGTCATGCCCAGGATACGCTGGCCTTCAGTGGTGGAACCATCGAGGCAATGTTTCATATCGGTGTGCATCCTGACCGTAACCTGGATCAGTTGTTGAAGCGTACCAGGGCAAGGCTTGTCAGTATGGATGATTCGGATATTGAGAAAATGGTGCAAGGCGACAATGCTCTTACTAGTGTAACGATTCCGGCAGGAAGCTATTCAACTAACCCCGAAATAGTGAAAACTTTTGGAAGTCGGATGCTTCTGGTTACTACAATCGATCTGGATGATGGTACCGTACGTTCTATTGAGGATGCAGTCTTCCATCATGGTGAAACACTGAAAAAAGTACATCCCTCTTTTGTACCTGTAAAAGAATGATGCTCCTTAACTGATTTATGACCTGTAACTCCAGATGTGACTGGAAATACCAAATGAATATGAAGATTAGAATATGAAGATTATTACCTTGATTTGGGATAAGTGCAGATGAGGAGAGTGTGCGCATGGTGCAAAAAAAACATGGGGAAACTTCCTCTGGATACTCAGGCCAGAAAAACAGTTTCCCATGGAATGTGTGAAGAGTGTGCAAACAGGATTTTTGCAGAACTGGGGATGGAGTCCCGATCTTTCCTTGATGATCTTGCAGCACCGGTTCTTGTCGTTGACCAATCCGGTAAAGTCCTTTTTGCCAACAGACTTGCACGGATACTTCTTAAAAAAGATTTAGAGGATATAAAAGATTATCAAATGGGCGATGTGGGCCAGTGCATGCACGCAAATCTTCCCTCCGGTTGCGGAAAAACGGTTCACTGCGGTCAATGTACAATAAGAGCAACTGTTATGGATACCTTCCAGTCAGGGATAAGTAAACTTGAGGAAAGAGCATATATTAATTGTGGAATACCTGAAAATTATAAAAAAATTGATTTGTTGATATCCACCGAAAAAACAAATGGAATTGTACTGTTGAGAATTGATGAGGTTGGCAGAGGAGCTGGGTGGTGAAGTCCTTTAATAATAGCATCACCCGTGCGATTTGCAGAAGGTTGACCA
>JAFDME010000203.1 GCA_019306075.1 Deltaproteobacteria bacterium
TGCTGTACAAAGAGTAAAAGGGATAAGAAGCATGGTCAGAATACGACTGTAGCTGCTGGTCAGGATACGGGTCCCCATTACTGCGGGGACATTGCAGCCATAGCCGAGCAGGATGGAGATAAATGCCTTGCCATCCAGGCCGAGCTGATGCATAAGCCTATCCATAAGAAAAGCAGCTCTGGCCATATAGCCACTGTCTTCGATGATGGACATAAAAAGGAAAAATAGGGCAATAATTGGGAAAAACGATGTGACCACGGCCATGCCCTGCCAAAGGCCGTCAAAGAGAAAACTTTGTGCCCAAGCGGGTAGTGCAAGAATCATTGTCTGACTGGCCAGCCAGTTACCGACCCTATCGAATCCTGTGGAAAGAAGCTCCTGTAGCGGCCCTCCAAGCCCATAGACCCCCTGGAAAAGCAGAAACATAAGGAGAAAAAAGACGGGCAGGCCTAAAACACGGTGCAGAAAAATATGATCCAGCACTTTACTCACTTTATCCTCAATGACTGGCTGTTCATGAAGAACCTCTTTGGCAAGTCCTCTGGCTGCGTCAAAACGACAGTTGGCGCATGCTATAGGGATACTGGTTTTCAAAGATTTTTCTAAGCGTTTTTGCCATTGTCGACTAAGAGAAGTAACCTTGTCACTATGTATCCATTGCTCTTCGCTCTTTTCTTCCAGCAAACGCATGGCAAGAAAGTTATGATCAAGGCGGGTGTTAATATCAGATTGGTTAATAGCCGTAGTGATCTGGCTGAAGGCCTTTTCCAGGAGAGGGGGACAGGATATATGAGCAATCCTGGTCTTTTCAGGATGCTTTATTACTTTATAAAGAGCATTTTCCAGATCGGGCATCCCTTCACCCGTTCTTGCTGAAATTCCGATAACTGGAGTACCAAGGTGCAGAGCCAATACATCAAAATCCGGTGATATCCCCTGTCGCCCGGCTTCATCCATCATATTCACGGCCACCACCATGGGCAGACCGCTCAGGGCCAGCTGTAAGGTCAGTCCCAGTCCGCGGTACAGGTTTCGGGCATCAATAATATTGAAGATAACATCGGGTGGAGTCTGGAGAAAATAGTCGCGAACTACCTGTTCTTCTTCAGTAACCGGAGAAAGGGCATAGGCTCCGGGTAAATCCGTCAGGGTGATCGTGTATTCACCCAGGGTAAAAGTACCACTTTTCTGTTCAACGGATACTCCCGGCCAGTTGCCGGTGGTTTGGCTGGAACCGGTAAGGCGGTTGAAAAGGGTTGTTTTGCCTGAATTTGGAATAGAGGCCAAGGCAACAGTGACTGGCTTACTCACCGGATTCATGGCTGATCACCTCAATAATAATTTTTTTTGCTTCTCCCTGGCCAAGTTCAATCTGGCTGTCCCTGTCAATAAGGTCTATCAGGATCCGCATGGAGTTGTTTTTCTGCAGCTTTATTCGTCTTCCTTCCAGCAGCTCTTTATTTTCCATACGCTTGCGAAAAGTCTTCCCGCCCAGCAGAGTGCGGACCTTATATGTCTGCCCGACAGTCACCAACTCCGAAACAAGTGGCATGGCCACCGGCTCACAAGTCATAGCTGCCACCTCCTGTTGACGCAGGGCAAAACTCTGTCCTTGGTCTCCTGTTACTTCAATTGTGCCGCCCAGTGGAGCAACTCGGATAATCCGTAAATGAGTACCCGGTAATATCCCCATCTGGGCCAACCTTTGGGCTGTTTTTTCATTAGAACCAAGAGAACGGATAATACATTCACTTTCGGTCTGCAGGGCAGATACCGGCATATGTTGAGTAATTGTCATATTGTTTTCCTGTCAAAAGACTACAGTGTAGCTCAAATCTGTATAGCCAGACCAATCATCAGTATGGATAAAACCACCAGGTTCAACAACACCTTGAATGAATGGCAACAGACTATCGCTGGAGATATTCTCAAGATGCCTCAGGCGTATTCGCCCAATGTCTGTGTCACCTTTATCCTCAACGCAATATCAAGTAATTCCTTTCCAGCGGCTCCTTTCCGGGCTTGCCTGGCTTTTGCCGCCAACGTAGTAGATCTCATGTCTGTGTTCTACCCAGGGACCAATGATACAGCCCTCGTTTGGTCTGCCAGGAATCAGTAGATTCGCAGTAAGGGCAGATAAAACTTTTTGGCCATCGCATTTGGGCCAGGTATTCAATACAAGCGGATTAGGTGTTAAAAAAACATAAATTCATGCATGTTATTACAAGTGTGCTCTCGTAAAGATCAGAGAAGCACTTTTTCAACTCCCTTTTTAAGCTGTTCCATTCGGAGATCAAGACTGCCGGTATATCCTAAGGCAATTCGCAAAAGGCCGGGAGAGAGTCCCATCCGCTGCTGATCTTTGATCTCTATTTCGGATGATGTTGACGATCCTGAGCAGCTGATAAGGGTGTCGAAATAACCTAAGGAGACGGCGATCAGACCGAACTGCTGCTGATTTTGCAGAATATCCATCAGTTGTTCAGCTTTTTCCCTGCTGCCGCAGTCGATGGCAAGGATACCTCCAAAACCGTAGCTGTTATTCCGCAGGCTGTTGGCAAGCTGATGCTGCGGATGATCTGCCAGGCCTGGATAGATCACCTTAACCCCCATGTCTCTCAGCATTTCTGCGATTGTGATCGCCCTGTGACTATGCTCCCGCATCCTGATCGAAAGATGGGGAATGCGCTGAATGATATCAAAGGCGACACGGGGGTCCATAGTGGGCCCCAGCAGCATGACCCGACCGGTATGAAGATCCATCAACTCCTGAATAAATGATTTGTCTGCGCAGATTGCTCCCGCTATAAGATCACTTGCACCGTTGATATATTTTGTTAATGAATAGACGACAATATCTGCGCCCAGCTGATGGGGGGTAAAAATCATCGGCGAAAATGTATTGTCCGCAATTATTTTAATATTTCGTCCCTTCACCTCTCTGGCAAGGGCAGGGATATCGGCAATTGTCAGAGTTGGATTGCCCATGGTCTCGGTAAAAATCACCCTTGTCTCGGGAGTGATGGCGGAAGAAACTTCCTCCAGATCAGATATATCAACAAAGGTGGTGGTAATATTTAACTGAATTAAAAGTGATTCCAGCAGGGCGTGAGTGCCGCCGTAAATGGACTCGCTGGCGACGATATGATCTCCAGCCCTGCATAACTGCAGAATGGCACAGGATATTGCTGACATGCCGCTTGCAGTACATATTGCCGCTTCTGTTCCTTCCATGGCTGCAAGATATCTGGAGAGCACATCTACAGTGGGGTTAAAATGCCGGCTGTAAAGGAAACATCCGCCTTGCTCAGGACCCTTTTGACCCTCGAAAATCTCAGGCATTGTTTCAGGATGAATAACAGTAAAAGTTGCCGATCGGGATATTGATGGTGCCACACCACCATGCTCACCAAATTCCCTGCGTGCATGTAAGAGTTCCTGCTCTGGATTGAAATCTTTCATAAAAATAGTTCCTCTGGTGAACGCTGGAATATTTATAACAGCTGACTGGAGAAAATCCTGAAAAGCTGTTAGACGGATAGATAATCAGTTCTCATAACAGGCTAGAATCTCGCCGAAGTAGAGTGTGTGGTAATCTTTTTGCGGATAGAGTTTCTCCAGTGTACTATCAAGCTGATCACTGTCCATAACTGATTTGAAGATAATTTTACATTCGTAGTGAACCCCGGGGATATCAATCACAGGTGATTCAACATGAATCGCCTGCTTCTGCCGAAGTTTACACGACTCAAATTTGTCGAGATCTCTACCGGACCTGGTGCCGCAGAACATCACCTCATCTCTGTAACTGTTATCAGCAGGAATAGTAACAGTGAAGTTATCTGATTTTTCCATAAGTTGGAATGTGTATCGTGAGTCTCTGACGGCAACCATAAAGATCTCTTTTCTCCATATGAATCCAAGTGTCGCCCAGCCAATGGTCATGGTATTAACAGCATCTCCCGCTTTAACAGTGAGAAATGCCCCGCTTTTTATTCCATCCATTATTTTTTCTGCGTCAGTTAGATAGGATCGATTTTTCATCCTTTTTGTACTCCTTTTCCAGTTGATGATGTGACATGAAACCATCTGCCACACCTAATTCGATACATGGTTTCGTTTGATTGTAAGATCTACTGAAGATACTTCTTTAAAACTTTTACTATTTCTGAATCGATATAATCACGGGCATCCATATCCCAGGACGATCCTTTTCCTGAGGTGATTTGTCCAGTGGCTGTATCAATGAGCAGAACCTCAATCTGCCTTACCTGGCAGTTGTCGGACCACCTGCAGTGAACAGCCATTGCACCGATGATTGCCAGCTGGATATCCTGTTCCTTACCTATCTGCTGAATGAGGGGTATGTTGGGCTGGTTGTAAGTATCAATAAACTGGGAAGTGTCGGGCCGGTTCCAGCCATAAAATTTTGAAGAGCCAGAAACATTGAGTTGAGGAATTTTTTTTATTTTATAGTAGGATTTTGTCAATCTAAGCTTATCTGATGCCTCCAAATGATAGGCGATGGTCTCTTTGAGAAAATCTTTAAAAGAACTTGCTTCATCATCAAGAATCCAGGGGAAAATGGCCACATTGATTATTTGAGGGTGGGAAGAAGGAACAGGCGGAATTGCGGTTGGTTTAGAACTGGGTGAATGTATAATTTCTAATGCTATTAAGGTGGCGTTGTCAATAGCACCTGTGACAGGAAGAGCCTGGTCATTTTGGAAATCTTTCAGGGCAATGGCGGTCTTTTTCCCCATAATGCCATCCGCCGGGCCGGGGTTGTAACCTTTTTGAATCAACATCCTCTGGACTGGTTTGACAGGTTTAACAGGGTCAGGAATCTGTTTTTGTAGACGGGCCAGTTTCTTTTTCACACCGGAAACGATGCCGATATAACTCCTGGAGGGAGGCGTCCAGCTTTTCAGATAGCATAAGTAATCTGAAGTGGTGAAGTCAAATGCTGCACAATGGGGGTCGCGTGCGCACCTGTCTGAGCACTGCTGCAGACTCTGGGCGCGAAAACTGGTATAATCTCCGCCGGGACGCTGCGTATCAAAATTTAATTCCAAATCCCCTGTGAATGTCCCGGATTTTTTTGGTTTATTGAATTTTTTAGCTCCACTCACTACACCCTGATATACTCTTGCCTGATAGATTTTGTCCTTTAACCAGCAGGATTTGTCACTGTTATAATAATCAAATGCCTGGCAGCGACTGGATATTTCACATTTACGGGAACATTCCCGAACATCTGATGTAGTGAAATTGGAATAGTCTCCGCCTGGTCGCTGAGAGTCATAATCAAGTTTAATTTGTCCATGTACCATTACAGAGGAAGCAAAAAGTGTAAAAATGATGAAAAAGAATATACGTCTCATTTTTGTCTCCATATTTCAACCATATAATTTTAAACTACCTTCCTCATTTTTTCGGAGTCTACGCTTACTTATTTCTTATTGCAGAAGTTCTGGCGTAAGGCACTAACGCAGACAAGATGCAAGTAAGTACCTTGGAGGTCGACCTGTTTTTACGGCTGAATACTTCCCTCATTTCCTCGGAGTCTTCGCTTACCTGTTTTTTATTACATCTTTTATGAAGTAAGGTACTAATAACCCGGGTTGCGGGCGACGCCCGCTTTAGATACCAGAAGAAATTTGTCGATTTTTTGTTTTTACCAGCGGGGTGGTTACACTTCAGCCTATGATAAGTATAATAGTGAATTTTACACAACCGTCAAAAGAATCCAGCCGACTGAGAACCTGCCACTTTCTGGGATCATC
>JAFDME010000204.1 GCA_019306075.1 Deltaproteobacteria bacterium
AAGAGCCGAATCCTGCTGTGACAGGAGCCGGCTCTTTTTTGGTTTTTATCAATTTTTGAGGGTGAAATGCGGTTGACGTGACATACAAGTGTTCATATTGTTGCTACAGTTACGAAAAACGTCGGGAAGTGCATTCTTGTTTCCCGGACTCTCAGAACCAGGACAATTTATTGTGTACACCTCTTCACTATGGATTATTATAACGTATTAGGCGTTGATAAGAAGGCGACCGAAGCTGAAATAAAAAAAAGGTACAGAAAGCTCGCCCTCAAGTATCATCCCGATAAAAATAAAGGGGATAAAACCTCTGAGGATAAGTTCAAAGAAATAAGTGAAGCGTATGCGGTACTGTCTGACGCGGAAAAGAAGCAGCAGTATGATCAATTTGGTTCAACACAGTTTCACCAGCGGTATTCCCAGGAGGATATATTCAGGAATTTTGATCTGAATGATATCTTCAAACAGTTTGGCTTTGGATCCCGGTCAGGGGCAACCTCTTTCAGATCTGGTATGGGTGGAAATGGAGGCGGGGCTCCTTTTGGTTCCTTTTTTGGACAAGGTCATTCTACCGGTTGCGGAGGAGGAAGTTGTCGTCCAGGACCTGTCAGAGGACAGGATATGACCTATCAGGTTACAGTGACACTTGATGAAGTCCTCAACGGTGCTGAACGGACGGTCAGCTTAAGGAAAAACGGTAAGAAGCAGAATGTCTCCGTCAAGATACCACAAGGTATTGAAGAGGGAAAGAAACTTCGCCTCAGTGGGAAGGGTGGAGAGTCGCCTAATGGTGGACCTCCGGGAGATCTTTACCTGAAAGTCAGTATTGAGGCGAGCGGCATGTTCTCGCGTGAGTCGGATAACCTGGTAGTTGAAAAACTGATTACATTCAGTGAGGCATGTCTTGGCTCCAAGGTTGAAATTGAAACTCTTGAAGGCAAAAAATTCCTGGTCAGGGTTGTCCCTGGAACGGTTCATGGTTCACGCTTGAGAATTAAAGGGTATGGACTGCCTTCCGGACCAATTGGGGGACGTGGCGATCTGTATGTAAAGCTTGGCGTTAAAGTACCGGAAACGCTGACCGATGAGCAGAAGGAAGTTGTTGAACAGTTAAAGGAATGCGGGCTTTAATAAAGGCTGCCGGCAGTGGAGTACCATCGACCTGACAATGTTCTGATATGCTGATTGGTCCGGAGTATAAATCCCTGAAAGTGTTTCCCCTGTTTTGTAACAGAATCCGATTTATTGAATAGAGGAGTCAGTGGTCTGCATCCGCCCGGGAAGGATGTCCTCCTTAATCACCCGAACCTCCATCCAGTTCACTCGTTGAACAAATTGACCTTTTCAGGTATCACTGGAAGTGTCCCCATTTGCTTATAATTTAAAAAAATCAGAGAGGAGTGAAACGATGGTAAATATGAGCGTTTTGCTGTTTTTGTTTTTACTGTATACACCATGCGCTGCCTTGGCCGCCCATGGAGTGTCTATTGATAATTCTCTGAAATATCCACCAGATTTTGTCCAGTTTGATTACACTTCCCCGAAAGCAAAAAAAGGAGGGAAACTGGTCCTTCATGATATTGGCAGTTTTGATAAAATGAATCCTTTCACCCGTAAGGGTACAGCACCGTATGGCCTTGAAACGCTTGTTTTTGAACCTCTCACCGTTTCAAGTCTTGATGAGCCTTTTGCCGTGTATGGTGTGATAGCTGAAGATATAGAACTCGCTGCAAATGAAATGTCAGTCATATTCACCTTGAATAAAAACGCAAAATTTTCCGATGGCAGTCCTGTTACTGTTGATGATGTTGCCTATACACTGGCCATATTTAAAAGTGATAAGGTGCACCCCGCCTATCCCTACTATTACAGAGATATCTCCGGCAGCGAAATCGTTGGAGAAAATAAAATTAAATTTCTCTTTGCCAATAAGAATAGAGAGCTGCATCTCATCGCCAGCCAGATACCGATTCTGTCAAAAAAATTCTTCGAGATAACTGGTTTTGGTGACGGGGATAGGAGCGATGACCTTTTGGCTCCAGTTGGCTCGGGTCCCTATACGGTCTCAGATGTCAGTCCTGGAAAAACCATAACTTATAAGAAGAATGAGAATTACTGGGCAAAAGATTCTCCCTGCAGAAAAGGGATGTTTAACTTCGACAACATTGTTGTCAAGTATTATAAGGATCAGACTGTGGCCCTGGAGGCTTACAAAGCAGGAGAATTCGATTTTATCTCAATTAATATTGCCAAGCAGTGGGCAAGGGATATGAAAGGTTCGAAGTTCTCGTCAGGAAAAATCATAAAGAAGAATCTTCCACATTTTAATAATGCTGGAATGCAGGGTTTTTTAATGAATACCAGGCGGGATCTTTTTAAAGATCGAAGGGTCAGACAGGCGCTCGGTCTGGCGCTTGATTTTGAGTGGATCAACAGGTCGTTATTTTATGGTCAATACACCAGGACGAACTCCTTTTTCAGTAATTCTCCTCTGGCAGCGACAGGCCTTCCCCAGGGCCTTGAGCTTGAATATCTCAATAAGTTTCGGGGAGAAATTCCGGAGGAGGTTTTTACGCAGTCTCTTTCAGCGCCGAGAACAGTCGGCAAGTATGGTATCAGGACCAATCTTAAAAAAGCGAGAAAACTTCTTGTTGAATCGGGTTGGTCGGTAAAGAATGGAATCCTGACCAATGAGGAGGGAAAACATTTTGAATTTGATATTCTTCTCGTTACCCAATCATTTGAAAGAGTGATGGCCTCCTATGTCAGCAATCTTAAAAAACTTGGAATCAAGGTGCGGTACAGGACAATTGATCCTGCGCTTTACACGGAAAGATTGAAGAATTTTGATTTTGACATGATAGTTACGACATATGGACAGTCACTTTCCCCTGGCAATGAGCAGCGCAATTACTGGCAGTCAACTGCTGCCACAGTAAATGGATCAAAAAATTATGCCGGCGTAAAGTCAGCAGCAATAGACAGTCTGGTTGATAAAATTATTTATGCTGCAAACAGAGAGCAATTGACTGCAGCATGTAAGGCACTGGACCGCGTACTCTGGTACGGGTATTACCTTGTACCGAACTGGTACCTTAAAACCCATAGAGTCAGTTATTATAATAAGTTCCTTTATCCTGAAAAATTGCCCCTCTATTACCACCCCTTTCAGCTTCTAATGACCTGGTGGCAATAGTTAGCAAATGGAATGATCATCCAGATATTTTCCGGTCCAAACGGATACTGCTGTTCTTTGTCTACCTCCGGTCTTAACGTTAAACGGCAGGCCTGGAATTGAACTGTTCTGAGAGCACCATGTTACAGCAATTACACTTAATCCTCAACAATCTTGAAGATACAGAGAGACTTGGTCTATGTATCGGCAGGATCGTTCTGCCGGGAGATGTCATCTGTTTAAATGGTAATCTCGGTGCCGGAAAGACAACACTTACCCAGCTGATTGCGAGGGGAATGGATATACCTGCCAACTGTTATGTCACTAGTCCTTCTTATGCAATTCTGCATGAATATGAGGGGAGAATTCCCCTCTACCATATGGATTTTTACAGGTTACATGATTCCGGAGAAATTATTGACCTCGGTTTTGAAGAATATTTTTATCTGGACGGTGTTACCGTAATTGAATGGAGTGAACGGGCGGAGAATATCCTCCCTGCAGAGAGGATTGAGATTACGATTATATCAAATCCGGACGAGACTCGGACTGTTCGTTTTAACAGCACCGATGATGCTATAGCAGGGCGATTTGAAAAGATGCTGGTTGAAATATTGAAAATAGTAAAACCATAACTACAATGTCATAGTCGTGGCTTAACCCACAAAGATAACCCCCCGTCAGGTGAAAATTAAGGATAATGAGAAAAAAATCAGTTTTATTTAAGGATTGTTTTAAAAAATATACCACAGATCAGGACAAAGCCATTAGTCCGCGGGAAACTCTCGATGCTTTTTATGAAAAAGTTGAAAGTCTTGATTTGAAAATTCTTAATGAGGTGAAGCGGATTGATAACGGACGGTTGGATATACCTGTATATTTCAGCGTTTGTGGTGAAGACGCTTTCTCACTGACGGGCACAAAAAAACAGATGGGCAAGGGAGCATCACCAGTACAGGCTGAGGCTTCAGCCTGTATGGAACTGGCCGAGCGGTTCTCCTTTTTTTCTTTTAAAAGCAATGAGGAAAATTTTATTACAGGGGATTATAAATCAATGGTCCAGGCCGGATATCCTGTCCTGGATCTGCAGTATCTTCTGCTCTCGGTACATGATACGAGAACCGGAGTGGACCAGTTAAAATTACTGCTTGATGAAATTCCGATGCAGTGGACCTGGGCTACCAATATCAGCACCGGAAAAGATATCCTGCTTCCATTCTCCTGGTTTTTTGCCATAAATGAATTTAATGGCCCATCCGCAGGGAATACAATTGAAGAGGCAGCTCTTCAGGGTATCTGTGAGATAGTCGAAAGGCATGTCTGTTCACTCGTCAACAATGACAAACGTGAGACTCCCGCTATTGATAAAAAAACGGTAAAAGACACCATCGGCAAAAGATTGATTGATACATTTGCAGAAAATGGGATCGATCTCTACCTTAATGATTTTACCCTGGATACAGGTATTTGTACGGTAGCAGCGCTGGCCGTCGACAGGGCCACATTTCCTGCCAAAAGTGAAATTGTTTTCACTGCTGGGACAACACCTGATCCGGAAAAGGCAATTATCAGAGCTGTTACAGAGGTTGCTCAGCTGGCAGGGGATTTTAACAGCGGCTCAAACTATATTGCTTCAGGTCTGCCGAAACCCGGATCCATGGAAGAAGTTGCCTATCTTACAGAGACCGGATCAACAGTTTCAGTTGAGGAGATGGTCAACTTTTCAGACAACAATATGAGGGTTGAAATTGATAACTGTGTCGATGCGTTAAAGGAGATTGGCATGGAGATTTTTATGATTGATGCTACCCTCGATGGTTTGAAAATCCCGGCGCTCTATACGATTATTCCGGGCGCTCATTTCAGGGAGCGGTCAAGGATAAATGATGCGGGTCTTTTTGCAGCGAAACTGGTGATGGATCTGGTAACTGATCCGGAATTGCTTGAAGGGAAATTTCGGAAAATGGAGGAAATTCTGTCCGGCGCCTACTACCTTGAATTTTACAGAGGGCGTAATCTGCTTAATATGGGACACCTTGAACCTGCAGTAAAACATTTTAAAAATGCTCTTGCGCTGAATCCTGAGCAGGAGGATCTTCCTTATATATATTCCTATCTCGGCAGCTGTTTAAAGGATCTTGGAGAAATTGATGAAGCAGTCAGTATAATACAACATGGTCTTGAGGAAGATGAGGAAAGACCGGATATGCATAATACTCTTGGAGTATGCTATTTTAAAAAACAGCAATATGAAAAAGCCATAACTCATTTTAAGAGAGCGGTGGAGCTTAATCCTGCATCCGGCATCGACTATGCCAACCTTGGGGTAAATTATCATAAAAGTGAAAAAAATGATCTGGCTGTTGAGTATCTGACCCTTGCTCTTACCCTGGATCCAGATCTTGATTTTGCTGCCGACCTGTTGGCTGGAATTACTGCAGAGAACAGCTGACGATTCATTACTGTGAAAAAAATAGCAGATTCAGAAAAAATTTCCGTGTGGAGTCACACAGCAACCGTTCTGGTAAT
>JAFDME010000205.1 GCA_019306075.1 Deltaproteobacteria bacterium
CGAGTGGCAGATCTTCGTGAAGTTGACAACCAACGCTGCTGAAAGCAAAGGTGGCGACATGATGTGCAACAACATCTCTTAGAAATGCCATATCCGATGTCCGACCAGACAGACCAAGGTCCTTCAGGTAGTACCGAACCATTTCAAAGCGTTGCATCATATTCTCCAACCGCCTTCATATAATGCCGCCAGGTTAATGCCGGTACCGGACAGTGAATTTAGAAAAAAGCACCTTCTCTTTCTTTTAATTTGTCTGCAGAGCTATGAGATCCTGCTCATCAGCTGCTACGTAGAAGATCTCACATTGTTTGAAAAATCCTTTAACAGCCGGATATTCATGAGTTGGATACCTAAGGAGATCGCTTTGCTGGATCTTCACCCTGAAAGGTTCCATTTTGCAGGAAGTACACTGTTTCGCCTTTTACGTAATCTGAATTCATAATATACGGGTGACTGCTGTGGACGACCAGAAAATCAGCCATCCCCTCAAGCCTGGCTCTTTCAACCGAAACCTTACCATCATTTTCCCCGCGAAACAATTTCAGGAGCCAGAAATCAAAAAAGGCATGTCTATCCCCGGTGATAATGCCAACAGGATACTCAACAGGACCGAGTTTATTGGGCACGGAATCTTCCGCTGTCGAAAGCTGCTGACCAGCAGGACCGTTAAACCAGGAATAATACCAGCGGCCGCCCAGCGCATCCGCCGCTTCACTGCCACCGTTTGGAGGGCTTAGCATTACAACTCTTCCCAGATTTCCAGGCCGGTCGTTTTTGATGGCCATCCTGGCAATAATACCGCCGAGGGAGTGCGTCACAAAGTGTATGCTGGACGGTTGATAACTATTACAACGTTCTACGGCCAGAGGGACATATTCTGCCGCCAGCTGTTCAATCGTTTTTTTCCTCGAAGGGTAGTCAAGATTAACCGTATGATATCCGGCTTTAGCCAACGTTTTCTGCATCTGCGTCAAAGAGCGACTGGTTCGACCCAGACCATGCAGAAGAATAATACATTCATTACGATTATTTTGTACCGGCTCCAGTACTGTAAACTGCCCCATAGTTCCACCACAACCATTGAAGAAAACTGCACTTAAAGAATAGATCACCGTCAACAGAAGACAACGGTAGAACCGGGGTAAATAATTACACAAAGAGAACCTCGTTAACACAAGAAAAAGCAGGCACCGGCCCTGAAAAAACCTGCCTCACAATGGGTAGCTACCTGAAAGCATCAAAAAGAGATGGTACAATATCCTCAACATCTGCTTCGGTGAAACAAAACTGCATATCAGTAAATTGATC
Organism: Deltaproteobacteria bacterium; assembly: GCA_019306075.1. Taxonomy (GTDB): domain Bacteria; phylum Desulfobacterota; class Desulfobulbia; order Desulfobulbales; family Desulfocapsaceae; genus Desulfomarina. The sequence goes on from JAFDME010000205.1 coordinate 1,309, forward strand.
CCTGAACGCAATAATCTCATCTTTAATGACGGAACTGTTCTTGATGAGATCTGCCATCAACGCCGCAAGCATTTGAAAATCTTTCTCTTTCATACCAAAGCGTGTCATCTCGGATACCCCCATTCTCAGAGCGCCTGATGCGGTAAAACCTTCTTCGTCAGGAGTTGCCTGGTAGTTGACAATGATATTATTCTTTTCCAGATCCGTTGCTGCTTCTGCCCCCTTTCCATAGCCGATATTAACAATAACCTGATGGGTCTCGGTAAAGGAGATGTCAGGATCTCCCGCTACATCGAGTCCCTGTTCTTTCAATGCCAGGGCAAAGGCTTTAGCGTTTGCAATGACAGCTTTCTGGTAGTCCTCCTTAAAATAATTCATTTCATAGGCGGAAAATAAAAGACCCGTCATGGTGCCAAGGTGATGGTTGCTGACGCTTCCAGGGAATGTTCTGCGCTGGACTGCTTCCCAGAGGTCATACTCCATGGCATCTTCTTTGAAGTCTGAGGCAATGACACCGCGTTGTGTACCAAAATATGTTTTGTGGGTAGATCCTGTTATGAAATGAGCACCTTCTTTTAATGGCTCCTGAAAATGTCGACCATAAAGTCCAAGTACATGAGCCATGTCGTACATGACAAAACAGTTTGGAGCAAATTCATCCACCAGTCTGCGGATCTCACTCACCGGTTCTTTATGGATGATCATACTCTTGCCGAGAATGATAAGCTCTGGCTGGTGTTCCTTGATTATCGCTTCACAGGCCAGAGTATCAAGCTTATACGGGTTGTCCTTTTCCACCGGAAAATTAATAACAGCCGGTTTTTCTGTTTTAGGGTCTCTTGCTACAAAATCACGAAGCGCTCCCATGGGTTGAGCGCTTAAGTGTCCGCCTTTGATAATATGGTTGTTCATTATTTTACGGATTCTTCTCTGCTCATTTTTTCTGTCGCCCCGGTTAAGATAATCGATAAGAGCGCTGTAAAGAGCTGTGTTAGCCATTTGACCGGAGATAACCCTTGATTCAACATTTTCACATCCAAAAAAGGTTTGGAATTCTCTGTTCAAAAGTTCTTCCACTTCCTGGATAAATCCGGCACCCTGGTAATAAAAGACGTCTTCACCGGAAAAGGCTTTGATCTCTTTATGTTCTGCATACCTGTTCACGGGGTCACTTATCGATAACAGTCTTGACAGGTAGGACTGACTCATCTCTGAAGGAATCAGATTGATACATTTCTTCTGCCGCCAGTTATGGTTATCCAGGGTTCTTGTCACAAGTTGTCGTACCAGCCCTGGATAATTATCGTTTTCCTCTGACTTTTTTGAAAGCTTTAACCGATCATAGGGGATAGATCTGACAAAGGGCGGTGCCTCTGAACTCATATGATAGGGGACGACTCTGCAATCACACTGTTTTTTCCTGATCTGTACTGTAAGGGAGGTACCCTCAAGGATGTTGCTGTCAATCAGTGCCAGAGCAACAGCTCTTTTTTTCGGGTTTTTATTGAACTGAGAATGGAGTCCACTCCCATCCGGTTCCTGGTATGGGACCATGGTTCCGGATGTAATATATCCCACGTGCTTATCTTTGGAAAATACCTTGTAACCTTCTCTTGCTATTCCTTTTCCGGTGATGGCAAGGGGCATGACCATCCTGGGCAGCGCGGAAATATCCTCAAACCTGTGGTTTAAAATGCTTTTATAGACAAGATATTGCTTGTAAAGAGCACCTTTTCCTACAAAATCCCCTTTCAGTGATGAAAAACTGACGGCAAATCTGGAGAGTTTTGAGGCAAAAATCGGGATCTCGTTATTATCGTGATCTCTTCCCAGTTCATGACCGTACAGGGGCAAAGCTGCTTCAAGCCGCAACGTATCTCTTGCACCAAGGCCGACAGGTACGCCGCCTTCCTCCATCAAGAGATCCCAGATAAAAACAGCTTGCCCGCTCTTCATAAAGAGTTCAAAACCCAGAGGTTCCCCGGTGTATCCTGTTCTCGCAAGGAAAGTCTCAACACCTTTGATCTCTACTGTGCTCAGATAATTCCGTGCAGGTTCGGGGAGAGTTCCTTTGGAAAGAATGCGTTCAATAATCGATTTGGAAAGAGGTCCCTGGAGGGAAATCATGGCCATATCGAAAGTGCTGTCAACCATCTCTACATTCTTGAACAATTTCAGGTGATTTTCAAAGTGAGCTACATCTTTTATCCGGTTTGAAGCATTGACGACAAGCAGGTATTCGTCTTTTTTAAATCGATACAAATAGGCATCGTCAATGGCTCCTCCATTTTCATTCTGGATCAGGGTATATTGACTTTCACCAATATTGAGAGCCATGGCATTATTGGTTAAAACATGTTGTAAAAAAGGTACAGCATTCCTGCCTTTGAAAAACAACCTTCCCATATGTGAGACATCAAAAATTCCTGCATTTTTCCTGGTTGCCATATGCTCATTAATGATTCCGATGTGGTATTGAATGGGCATCTCCCATCCACCGAATTCCACGATTTTTGCATCAAGATTCTGGTGTTTTTCAAACAGTACGGTTTTCAGAAGATCGCTCATGGGAACCTCTCAATTTGACTTAAATTTAAACAAACCCGACACATCGGAAAATTTTTTTAGTATGGCTGGATAAGTACCATGGTGCTCTATCATAGGCACATAATTTCAAAATACACTTCTCCTCCCCTACTCCCACATTTTCAGAACCAACTCCCGGCTCAGATCAAGATATTTGCGTGACATATGAGGATCATTACAGAAGATCTCTAAGGTAATAGTGCTATTGTAACCGATTGCCTTTAAAGAATTTACTGCTTTTTTCCAATTCACGGTCCCTACCCCCAGGGGCATATGATCATCGTCTCTGGATCTGTTGTCAGAAAAATGAACATGCAAGATCTGTTCTCCCAGCTCCCCGCAAAAAATCTCATAACTGTCTTTACCAAAGTTTGAGTGTCCGAAATCGAGATGCAGTTTTAAACCCGGTACTTCCGTCAGTACGTTTTTAAAGGTGGAAACCCTGTCAAAAGGGGCTTTATAGTTTTCAAGTACCAGTGTGAGCCCATATGACGCAGCCATTTCAACAATGGGTTGTAGTGCCTCTATATGAAATGAGATCAAATCTTTTCTCATAGCCGGCGGACAAATAGAGCAGGGATGGATATTCATCACCTCCGCCCCCAGGGCAGAAAATATCCCTGCACATCGCTCCAGTTCCTTAAGGCAGGCTTCACGAACTCCCTGGATTGGATACGTATATGGAAGACAGGGGTCTGTGTGCCCGGTAATAACTAAGCCATAGGAATCAAGGATTGGCCTCAACTTAGCAATATCAACGTTGGTTGCTTCAGGGCCTTCAATGGTTAAATCCAAAAAATCGAAACCGGCTTTGCCGCAAAACGCTGCCTGGTCATAGATTGATTTTGAAGGGTTGTTCATTATTCCTATTTTCATAGCACTTGTCTGGTTTAGTGGGTTGACTTTACTTATCATAGATGACCCACTTTTATGTGGATAGAAAGCTTCTACCTTATCAGCCCAACAGCTGCTCCAATTCTTCCGCTGTGTATCCTGACAATCCGAATGATTCCATCGTGCGCCTGGCTTCAGCAAAGTAATCCCGCTCCATCAGCAGAGAAGCTAACCGGATAACGGCGGCAATGCAGGGGGTGTCTACATCAACTTGCTCCCCGAGTTTCTGCAAAAAAACCAGGCCGTATCCAACATCTTCGTTGAAGTATCTGGAATTGAGATTGCTCTGGGCCTTAATCCCCTTGAATCCAGGTGCTCCGGAGTAGCCCTTGTCGTAAGTGGATTCTTTCATATATCCCTGGACGCATCCCAATTCGGGATCAGAAATTACCTCGACACCCAGTGCCCTCCCGATGGCAATACGTTCCCGGTCAACCGCCTTGATTAACCGGCCAACGGCTGGAGTCACGCCTTCTTCGTAGAAGCAGAAATCACCTTCAGTGCGCTCAATCAAAGCTGAGTTCAACAGGGTAATAGCTGGATGAATCACCGGATTACCATTTTGCAGACTCGTCTGGAGCACGTTCTTTGCTGCGGACATCCCGGGATAGATATCCTGGAGACTGGCCAACACCTGAGATGTGCTGCCTCCTGGCACTGCAGCCAGCATAAGTCCTTTTTTGAGCTTTAGAAAGATTCGTATCTTGCCTGGTTCTGAGATTCGAACGGCATACGGAAGCGTGGATGTCTCAGCAACAATGATATCCTGATCCCGAATGGCCAGTTCCGCCCCATTCTTGAAATCAAGAGCACCACCGCAAGAGCCTGGGCAAACAATGACAATCTGGCCACTCTTAAGGTATAGCCTGGAAGCTTCAGCGAATGGCCTGGTGCTATAGGCAGGGCCAACCGC
>JAFDME010000206.1 GCA_019306075.1 Deltaproteobacteria bacterium
CGGGGTGAAGCAGTTTCGCTCCTGGGGACAATAGGCACTGAGACAGCGCTGTCCCATGTACAGAAAATGGAAAACGACCCCAGCCCCCAGGTACGGGAAATCGTGGAGCTTATACTGGAGGATCGATCATGAAAAAAAACAACCGTTCCCCGTTCCCCCGTTTCCTGCAGATTCCGTGGTGGCTCAGTGTGCTGGCAGCAATCGTCTCATACTGTCTTCTCAAATACCTGGTTCCTCAACTGCAATTTTCCAACAGCACAATAGAGGATTTGGCAATCATTGCCCCCCGCTTTGCCCCTCCTGCAGCTATCCTCTTTCTTCTGCTTGCGGCGATAAGACTTTATGATTCTGACCAGAGTGACACAACAAACGACGAGGAAGACAAGGAATCATTCGACAGGTGATAAATTTATAAAAACCGGGTATAGAGGGTGGATATTCATATCAGGATAGTATTCGTATCCTGATGACAGGGTCCCGGAAGCGGAGAAATCATGGTTTCCCGGCTGATATCTATTGAAAGTAAAGAGAGCATGAAAAATAAAAACGAGCTGACCGCTAAAGTACAGGCTGTAATAACGATGGGAGGAAAGGTCCTCGACACGGAAAGTAAAGGATTTCAGCAGCAGACCTTCGTCAATGAACAACTGTTTCATGACTTCAGGATTTCAGGGCTATCCCTCCTCAGCCGGATTTTTGGCGACAACAGCGAATATTATCAATCCTTTAAGTCAGAAGTAACAAGTCCCGGAAGCAGCAGAACAAAAAGGGGGTTGGGCATACTCTCGGCGGCAGCCACAGATCTGCAGGGCAACTGGATTGAAACCACCGGGGGAGCAATCAGTTCTGAGATCCTGACTGATTTTCTACGTATGGCAAAAAATCATCTGGATGGGGACAACCTGCAAGGTGCCGCTATTCTGGCAGGAGCTGTCCTGGAAGAACATCTGCGCCGCCTTTGCCTTGCGAATGATATTAGCATCATTAACGACCGGTCCGCATCGGCTGCAGCCAAAAAACCACTTCAACTCACAGGAGAGGCATATAAGAAAAAACTCTGCGACAGACAGCAGCACAAAAGCTTGATTTCCTGGCTTGAATTGTGTGGCAGTGCAGATGAGTTTACAGGTAAGCAGATAGAAGATATGCTGGCGGAGATAGGCAGGTTTCTGGAGAACACGCCCTACTGAGGAAATGCCTTAATTACAACACCTTTACGAAGAGTTACCACAAAACCCAGGTTCCTGTCAGCAAAACATAGATCCCCAGCAGGAGATTGCTTGTACCGTGTGCTACAATGCAGAGCCAGAGATCTTTTTTCCAGTAAAGTAAAAGATTGAGCAAAACGCAATATACTGCTGCAGCAGACAGTTCAGGATGAGCTAGAGTAAAAAGCAGCACAATCCATAAAAAGGATCGAAGGGTGAAGACACCAAGCGGCTGCTCTTCCCAGTCGGCCGAAATCACCCACCTCAGAAGAAATCCCCGCCAGAACAGTTCCTCAACAACGGGCACAAGCAGCGCCAGCCCCAGAAAACGAAAGAGAATAAAAAACCATATAAAAAATGGGCTGGCTATTTCGTTAAACGGGTCGAATCCCAGACGGGGTTCAGGCCGCAGCCAGGCAGGGAGAAGTGAAAAAACAGCTTCATCCAGAGGTGAAGTGGCGAGCAGAATCCAGGCCACTATACCCAGAGTCCCGACAATAACCCCGGGCAATATATTTCCATGGGGCCTGATTAATGATCTGCCACTGAGAAGATAAATGGTCGCACCGCTGACCATTATTACCGTGGCGATGTAGAGCCAGGGGTACAGTCCACTGTAAGAAGCAGCAACCTGGCTGAAAAGAAGATAGAGAACAAACGGGATTACATAGGGGAGCATACCCCATTTTTCTGTATTAAAGACCATACTCTTCCATATCAGGCAACAAACCCTGACCTCTCACCTTCCACAACCGTTCTCCCGCCTTGGAGAGCGCGAAAGGCGTAAGGCATTAAAAAGGATGACCAAACATCACCCAGCCGGCAGAACTCTCATCTGAAACAGCAAAATCAAAGCGGACAACCCCTCCGGCCATCATAGCCCGGAAGCCAAAACCGACATCACCTTTCCAGTCGGAAAGAAGATCAGAGAGGTCATAATCGTCAGCAACCCGTCCCCCCTCAACAAACCCGACAAGCTGCATCCAATCCATTTTCAGCCACCTCAGCCAGTTAATCTCCCCGATCGGATTCCAGTTGGGGGTATAACGGTACTCAGCTGTTGTATAGATGACTGATTTATCATTAAACCTATTGTTTGGATAGGCACGCATTCTGTAAAAACCACCGAGTTTCGAACCTTCCAGAAATGGCGGGCTATGGGAAACAGTCTCGTTCCCGGCCGCATCAACAGAAGATTCTTCCGAAACTGCATCCCCAGTCCAGAAATTTAAGGCAACCACTCGTTGACGGGCATAGTCTGAAGAACCAAAAGAGAAATATTTACTCGCTTCAAATTGCAGAAATGTCCAGGTATCCTCCGAGTCAAGCCAGGCGAAATCTCTGGTAACCGAAAAATACTGGCTGCTGCCGGACGATGGGTTAGAAGAATAATCAGTATTATTATATAGAATACCTAATTCCAAAGGATGTATGGTTCCTGTAATATCACCATCATCCGTTTCATAATTCTGATACCGGTTAAACTGCCTGACAACCAGGACAGTAGCTCCACTTGCAAGAGGATTCCACGACTCTCCTCCGGTTGCCCCTGATACCAGCATACCGTTCTTCAATTTATAGGTGGCGCTCCCGCTATTGCTCATCGCACCGATGGGCAGCACATACTCCAGCTTCATTTCCCACCAGTTATCTGTGCCTCCATCTTCAATATAGTCATCCTTGTCCGAATCATTAGACCCCGCTTTAACGCCCGAACGAACACCGGGAGGATCGGCATATGCCCTCTGGTTCGGATAACGACCCATGGACCCTATTGCCGAAAGATAGAGCCGATCCGTTGCCGGGAACAAAGCCAGATCCCACATACCCAGAACTCCGCCAAAAGTGGACTCCGTACTGCCGAACAGAGTCCCCGCCAGTAATAACTGCTCCTGGAAGTAGCCCTTGGTCATCCCGCCGATGCCAAAGGTTGTCCCCAGAGAATCAGAGGGAAAACCATAGGGAAGGATAAGTGTTTCCTGACCGATTTTAGGATTTTCCACCCGGATTGTTGAAAACTTCACAGACGCACTCGGTTTGGCAGAAGAATATTGTGGCATAAGGCATAAAAACAGGCATAAAATGAGTGCCCTGAAAACTTTCCTCCTGTTTTCAAGAAAAAATGTCGTAAAGGCACGTATCCCGCAGAAAGGAGTTACCTCTATAGATGTGAAAATATTATGATATTTCATAGTTATCCTTCCGATCTCAAGCCATTACCTGATATGATGCAAAACATATTTTGCTGAAAGTTTTACACTTATTCCTCTCTTTTTGAAAGAAAAATATATCAGCAAACTCTGATCTCCCGGCAGAAAACAGAAATCCCCGCAGGTGGACCTGATTCTTAAAAAGAAGTTATAAATTCCGTATGTTAATCCTGACAATCACATCCTTTTCCGATCGCATCTCCCGTTGAACAAATTGACTTTCCCCTCTGATCTGATTACTTTGTTACGTGATGATGTTGGTGTTCCATCTCTGTCAGGGCGAGTTCGATGATATGCAAGGATCTCAACTATGCCAGAAAGAATTGCTTTTATTTCAACCCGTTTTGCGGGGACAGACGGTGTCTCCCTGGAATCCTCCAAATGGGCGGAAGTACTGTGGCAGGATAAGCTTACCAGCCACTGGTACGGTGGTGTGCTCGACCGGGACAGCACCGTTTCCATGTGCGTACCGGAGGCATACTTCGGCCATCCCGAAAACCGGTGGATAAGCGATCGTGTATGGGGGCACACCCACCGTAGCCCGGAGGTTACCCGCCGCATCCATGACCTGACAGAATATCTCAAAGGTACGCTCTATGCCTTTGTTGAGCAGTTCGATATTACCCTCCTCATTATCCAGAACGCCCTGGCCATACCCATGCACCTCTCTCTGGGAATGGCAATCACCGAATTTTTATCAGAGACAATGATGCCTGCCATTGCCCACCACCACGATTTTTACTGGGAACGGAGCCGGTTTCAGGTCAATAATGTACCTGATTTTCTGGATATGGCCTTTCCGCCGCGGGATATCCATCTTCGACATGTTGTGATTAATCAAAGTGCCCGAGAAGAACTGGCTCTGCGCAAGGGAATCTCCTCCATGCTTATCCCCAACGTGTTTGATTTTGACCATCCTCCGGATAAAACAGACAGCTATGGGGCGGATGTTCGTCAGGAGATGGGGCTGAAGCCGGACGATAAACTCATCCTGCAACCGACCAGGGTCGTTCCTCGTAAAGGCATTGAACACTCGATTGCACTTGTCCATAGACTGCAGGATAAAAGATGCAAACTGGTAATTACCCATTCCGCAGGAGATGAGGGCTCGGACTATCCGAAACAGATGGTGGAACTTGCGGAGTCAGAGGGAGTAGACCTCCGCTTTTTTGGCAACAGGGTTGGAGATCATCGCTACACTGATGTAAACGGCAAAAAAATATATGTACTGCATGACCTCTACCCCCACGCCGACCTGGTTATGTATCCCAGTATTTATGAGGGCTTTGGCAACGCCCTGCTCGAAGCGTTCTACTTTCGAGTGCCAATTGTGGTAAATCGCTATCCGGTCTGGGTACGGGATATTGAGCCCAAAGATTTTCGGGTGCCGGTAATGAATAGCTTTATTAACCAGGAAGTAGTCGCTGAATCCCGCCGTCTCCTCGACGATGATGAGTATCGCATGAAGATGGTAGAGCACAATTACAACCTGGCCAGAAAATATTACGGTTACCCGATCCTCCATTACTGTCTGCAGACACTGCTCAGTAATATAAAGCTCGACATGTGAAAACTTTTTAGCTCCCGCCTGTCAACATTAACCTGGAGGCTGGAATGATGTGGAGATTACTCAAACCGTTCAGGGAGAGTTTAAGAACGGGACTCAGTAAACTGTATGGAGAAGAGCAGATCGACCGTCTTCTCGAAAGATTATCCCTGATCGCCGGACGATACAACTATCTGGCAGAAAATTGCAGTAGGGAGGCTCCCTGCTGGAATGAAAAATCCTGCCTGCTGACCACCTATGGTGACATGGTCGCCACAGATGGGGAAGCTCCACTGATAACCCTGCGCCGGTTCCTGAGTGATTACCTGGCAGAATCCATTTCGGGTATCCATATCCTCCCTTTTTTCCCCTACAGTTCCGATGATGGATTTTCCATCATTGATTATCGCAAGGTAGACAGGCAATTTGGTACCTGGGAACACGTCTCACGACTTGGGGATGATTTCCATCTGATGGTTGACCTGGTGCTGAATCATGTTTCCATCCACTCTCACTGGTTCCAGGATTATATCGGAGGCATCGCCCCGGCCCGTAATTATTTTATTGAAATGGGGCCTAAGGAGGATCTCTCTGCCGTAATACGCCCCCGCACAACCCCTCTGCTGACTCCGGTGAACACCACCTGCGGAAACCGCCTGGTCTGGACCACTTTCAGCAGTGATCAGGTCGATCTCAATTATTCCAA
>JAFDME010000207.1 GCA_019306075.1 Deltaproteobacteria bacterium
CAATGATTTGAGCTTATTCATCGTGAGTATGTTGGGGGTCAACCTTCTTCCTATAAGTTACAGGTTCGAGTAGTCAACATATCTCCTGAATATGGCTCCTGCCTCAACCATATCAATTACATTTTGCATTGAGGTTTGAAATATTCAAGAGAAATACCAGCACATCCCCTATCATCCTCTGAACCCTTCCAAAGTCGTCACCCTTAATCGCACTGCCTTCCTCCAGATATAACTTCCGGTTCACCTCAATCATGACAGACAGAACGTTCTGGTTTGATCTGTAATACACCCGACACGAGTAAACCATCAGGCATGACAAGTTGATCTTCTCTGACACCGTGTATCATAGCTGATAGCTCACGTTGTTTTTGGTAGTGCCAAAGTAATCTCCTCTACAACTATGAAGTCTTCAGAACTGACAATTGACTCTTCATTATCGAACTCGACCAGAGAAGTATCTTCTTCAACCTTGAATTAATCGTTGAGGGTTGTGGGCTGTGGAGAATTATAGGTGTCATTGGGTTGATCTGCCGATGCTCTCGCCGACTCTGTGTAGTCCCCTTGCTCTTTGGCAACGAGATTATCTGGAGGTGGCTCTACCTTGACTCGAGATGAAATTCCTTTTGTCCGGAATATTTTTCCTGTAACTCGGGAAAGTACTCCCTTCAAAAGCTCCTCACAATCTCAATAAAAGGAAGGTACGTGGGGTTCTTAGGGCTCTCTGTTCGGTGTCAGCTAACACCGAAAATATATGAGAAGAAATGGTATGATTACAAAGGAAGCAATAAAGACACGTAGGGCAATCAAATACTATGGCCCTAACCCCACCTGGCGGGTTGGATCACTTGTCAACCCAGAACCGATTTAACATCCCGGGCAATTGCAAGCTCCTCGTTAGTCGGTATGCACCAGATCTGTACCCGGCTGTCAACCCGGCTGAGAAGTGAAGGTTCCCTCACCCGATGATCATTTGCTGCAGCATCGAGCAGAATGCCAAACGGCTCCAGCCCATCCACAGTCCTGGCCCGGACAACGGCATCATTTTCGCCGATTCCTGCGGTAAAAACAATCGCATCAACCCGGCCGAGCACAGCCATATAGGCACCAATATACTTGCGGTTGCGATATGTCTGGACATCAAGAGCCAGGCGGGCCCTCTCGCTCCCCTGTGCTATCGCTGCATGGATATCACGCATATCATTCATTCCGCACAGTCCCTTAAGGCCGGAATCTCTGTTCAGCATTGTGTCAATTTCCTCAATATCCATATCACAGTTCCGGGCCAGAAAAGCATGGACAGCAGGATCAACGTCCCCACTGCGTGTCCCCATAACCAGCCCTTCAAGAGGAGTGAGGCCAAGAGTAGTATCGACACTTCTGCCGTTTTTTATAGCTGTCATCGAGCAGCCATTACCAAGGTGAATGGTGATCAGATTCAGTTCGGCAAGGGGTCTGTCCATTAATCGCGCACACTCAGCTGCCACATATTTATGAGAAGTCCCGTGAAATCCGTACCGGCGTATTCGTTGCTCTTCATAGAACTTATAGGGCAGTGCATAATGGTAGGCATAAGGCGGGATAGACTGGTGAAAGGCGGTATCAAAAACAGCGACCTGCTCTGCAACCGGGAAAAGCTCCATGGCCACTCTGATACCATCCAGATTAGGCGGATTATGCAGGGGAGCAAGAGGAATATTTTTTTCAATCACCTCCAGCACATCATCAGTTATCAGGGTCGGTTCATAAAACACCTCACCGCCATGGACCACCCGATGTCCAATCCCGCGAATGGCCTCCCTGTCCGGAATAATTCCCGTATCAGAATCTATCAAAATGTCAACAACCATCCGCATGCCGCTCTGATGGTCCGCTATATTTTCCCGCAGCACTACAATCTCTTTTTCAGTCGTTTCCGGTCTCAGTGTGCATTGAATAAAACCGTCTTTATCCCCGATTCGTTCAACAAGGCCCGCTGCCAGAACAGACTCATCAGTCATATCAATTAACTGGAATTTAATTGAAGAACTCCCTGAGTTAATCACCAGTATTTTCATTTTTATACTCCAGTTCCGTATACTGTTTCCAAATAGCTGTCTATATCAGGTCAGCAGTATGATTTTGCAAAATTGCATAAACAGATCCCAGTTTACATTACCATCCACAATATTCTTTCACAACGACGGTACCAACAGGATGTTATGAAAAGCAATATTTTTACCGGTTCATACACCAGATGTTCACTGATTAAGCTTTCAGACTTGAACATTCTCTGCTATCTAATAGAGCCTTATCAATTGTCATCTCCGGGGAGTTCCGGAGAACGGCACGTCCTGCAAAAACTGCTGGGATGGAAAACCATGGTAAAGTCAATTGCAGAGTTCCAGCAGAAAAAGGAGTCTGCACTGGCTGTCGGCTGGAATAATTCTGGCCCCATACGTGAATCCAGAGCCTTTACACTCGCGGTTCAACAGCTGGAAAAAGAGCTCCGCCTTCAATTGAAAACTTGATTACCACCCAAACTCATCCACCAACGGACACTCCTCTTCTGATTCAGCAGACAACAAGGTTACAGCGTGGCACGAGCGTGAACGTCTGACGTTCATTTCTACTTAACCATCAAATTTTTATCGTTTTTACGAGATTACTAAAGGTGAACAAAAATGAGAAAATACCATATCATAGGATTGTCCATTTCAGTTATCCTGCTGCTCGGAACTTTTTCAGCAGCAGCAGATCTTCGGGATGGTTTTATGACCTATAAGTGGGGGACTGATATATCACGGTACGGGGAATTAAAGAAGCTGTACAGCAAAAAGGACATTTCCTACTACAGCAACCCCGGTGAATCATACACTATCGACGATATTTCCATAGATAACGTTATATTCGGCTTCTATAACGACAGTCTTTTCGCCGTTTATATCACCATTGATTCCCTGGAGATATATGACAGGGTTAAACTTCATATGAAATTAAAATATGGCCTTCCCGATACCAAAACATCAACAAAAGACTATTTAACCGCTCTCAAATGGAAATATCAGGATGTTACCATTAAGCTGAAGACAGAGGAGATTGAAGGAAAAATGAAACTGGCGTTTTATTATCGTCCATTGTCAAAAAAACTCAATAAAGAACAACTGGGCACAATAGACGAAAGCTCACTCCGTTTCTTCCCAATTGACAAAACCAAAACCCCCAGGCTGGTCCCGTTCCTCGAATTCTAGTCCGCCCGCGACACGGAAAAAAACCAGTCCCTTTCCAGGCAGAGGTAGTACAGACATGCTGCATCAGGAATCAGCGTGTACGGATTGAATAATTATAAAAGTCCCTGCATTTCGCACGTAACAGAAGAGCCAGTACAAAGCCGACATGTACCGGGTCAGGCGCATCCCTGCGGGTCTCAAAACGCAGCCCAAGAGTACGCCCTGCATCATCATCCAGGGCTATAATGAGTTTTCCGCCGGAGAATTCGATATCATCTGACCCATCGGTCATAACGCGAATAAGACGGCGCGCACCACGCTCATATTCGCTGTTGTTGACATGGGTAAAGTAGCGGTCGATAAAGACAGGATCGATTTTACGGTACTGCTCCTCCACAAAACCAACCCTGCTGTGACTTGAAAAATTAACGTTTGCATGACCACCGGTCTTCAGCCAGAATCCAAGTTGTTCCTCGATGGAGTCCTGGCTCTCTTCCCATTCACGCAATTCACGGATATGAGCCGTGCCGCTTTGCAGCCGATCTGACTGCAGGCTGCGCATCTCTTTCTGTGTCTGAAGAACAAGACCATGAAGCTTTCGTATCTCCCTGTTACGATCCTGCAGTTTTGCAGTCAATCCCTCGCGCCGATCCTCAACTTCCTGCAGAAGCTGCTCAGCCGCACCCAGTTCTGAACTGTTTTTTTCATACTCGCGCTCGTAGTAGGCAACCTTCACATTGTAACTGGCGAGAACTCGCTCTACCTGGGTTTTTCGAATGGCGGTTTCCTGAAGACGCGGATCTTCTCCATCTAGGGCGGAGGATGTATCGATCAATTCCTGATATTCACGCTCAATGCCGGCAATTTCCTTTTCCAGCATGTCCCGGTTGCTGATGGCATCATCCCGCTGGTGCAGGGTGCTCTCCACCTGCCGGCTGAGCACCGCAATTTCATCGGCGTGCTGTTCCTGAAGCCTGCCAAGCTCAGCGGCGATTTCACGGGCCTCCATATCAAGTCTCAGTAACTCCTGCTGGTCCCTGTAAATCGCACGGATTGTGCCAAAACCAACAATCATGATGGTTAAAAGATAGCCATAAAGAGGTATGGAGCGATTATAGAGCGATTCCGACCACCAGTGCTCAGAATCATTGATATAATCGGAGAGAGAAAGCGTCCAGGCGCGGGTGAGGGCCACAACAAACCTTGGTCGAATACCAACTCTGACATCTACATGAACGGGCAGACCGCCATCGATACCGCCGGCAACGTCAAGTCCAAAATCTTCAGCCACCAGTGAACGGGATTCATCGACAGGAGTACCGCTGGTAAGACTCCATTCGGTTTTTTTACCATCATTCTTATTAATCCGGCTTACCGTAATAAGCTGACGCCTCGGCGAGAGGTATCTGTCGAGAGTCTTGCGGAAGTCATCGTCGTGCCCGGGAGCTGCACTGGTTGCAAGTGCAAGGGTTGCCACATCGTGGGCAATGAGCTCGGCTCTTTTTCTGGCAAAATTAGTCCTGGTATCATAGAAAGTGTGCCAGTTGAATCCATAGAGAACAGAGGCAATAACCGCGGAAAGAACCAGCCCAACAAGGGTCGCACGGGCCGGAGATCTCCACATTTCAGCCCAGATACCTCTCATACCATCCACCATATATACTTTATGGAACAAAAAGTCCGACCATTACAAGTGCAAACTTCACAGGAATTAACAGCTTTCACTTACCACACCTCCTGAAGTCCAGCTGCATCGCATCAATACTGGTAAGTCCTTAAAAAAGAAAAGGCTCACTTTTTTTCATCTCCTCAAGGGAGTAAACGGTTCCCCTCCACTCAATACCACCCCTGACCAGGGTTGTAACGGCAGCTCTAACGATTATATACAGTGTAATATAGGGTGTGAACAGGCTGCCGACCACATACCAGGACGGTAGACCCTGGTACCTCATTCCTCCCCATACAAGCAGAGTCTTTATCAGAAAAGCGGCTAAGCAGAAGAACCTGACATATCCTGCAGCAAAAAAAATACCCCATAGAGGAAAAACTGAAACGATAGTCACACCGGCAAGGAGAAAAGGAATAGCCGACAGCCTGTAATGGACCACTGCAAACATATTTTTCATCAGGCCGCTGACCATTGCAGTGACAGAATCGTACCAGGGAACCTTTACATAATCTCCGGCCAGCAGACATTCCTGATGAAATCCATGTTTTTTAATTGTCCTGGCAAGCATCATATCGTCAATTGGATGCATCTTTATCTTCTCATGCCCGCCAACAGCTTTATACACTGAATTTTTGAGTAAATTAAATGCCCCTACCCCGATAAAAAATCTATTTCCTTTTTCCCTCACCTTCCATGGTTTAAACATAAGCAGCAGTCCAGCACCTGTATCAGAAATCAGACAGTCCAACAGCCAGTTATGGGAACAATTTTGAAAGATAAGGGTAAGGTGATCGGCATGCCTGTTCTTAAGAAAATGGATTGCCCTGGAGATTGTTGTCTTCTCCAACATACAGTCTGCGTCAGTAAAAAGGAGATACTCACCGGTGGCATAAGAGGCACCGAGAGTAAGGGCGTGGCTTTTGCCCATCCACCCGTCAGGGAGATCAGTAACTGTATAAACAACAAGCTGAGGATAGCTCTTCTGCAAACGGAGGAGGATGTCAGCGGTGGAGTCAGTTGAGCGGTCATTAACAACAATTACTTCCAGATTTTCATACTGCTGAGACAACAGGGACAGCAACCCCTGTTCAATATTATCCTCCTCATTACAGGCCGGCACAATGACAGAAACCCGGGGATTACCCCCACCCGGACACGGTCCGGTATCGGCGAGGACAGCCATTTTTTTCAGCCCGAGGATAAGCTCAAAGGCAGCATAGAGTGTAACAGTGAAGGCGCAGAGAGCGCATATCAGCGGAAAAGACATCTATAAGAAGTGAGGTACCGGAGATCTTGCGACAAACTCAGAGAATCTGACTGAGAAAGAGCTGCGTACGCTCATGTTGGGGATTATCAAAGAATTCATTTGGCTCATTCTCTTCAACAATCTCCCCATAATCCATAAAAATGACCCGGTCAGCGACAGTTTTGGCAAATCCCATTTCATGAGTCACAACTATCATGGTCATCCCCTCCTTGGCCAGGTCCACCATGACATCAAGAACCTCTTTAATCATTTCCGGATCAAGTGCCGAGGTGGGCTCGTCAAAGAGCATGATCTTCGGCTTCATGCAGAGGCTTCTGGCAATGGCAACACGCTGCTGCTGCCCCCCGGAAATCTGCCCCGGATATTTGTCGGCCTGTTCTGGAATACGGACAATTTCCAGATAGTGCATGGCCAGATCTTCAGCCTCCTTCTTTGGCATCTTTCTGACCCAGATGGGTCCCAGGGTCAGATTATCCAGGATAGTCAGATGAGGGAAAAGATTGAAATGCTGGAAAACCATACCCACTTCAGCCCTCACTTTCTCAATGTTTTTCAAATCGCGGCTCAGCTCGGTTCCATTGACGATAATCTTGCCACGCTGATGCTCTTCCAGCCTGTTTATGCAGCGAATAACAGTTGATTTTCCGGATCCGGAAGGGCCACAAACCACAATCCTCTCCTGGGGCTGCACATGAAGGTTTATATCCTTGAGAACATGAAAATCACCATACCACTTGTGCATATTGATGATTTCAATGACCGGTTTTTCCGTCAATGTATTTTCATTCCCGTGCGGCTGCTCTCTATTCATGGATCAATTTTTCCTTATTTTTACAAATAGTTATCAGTAGATTACTGTTCATTCTCATCTGTTTTCCCTGCTGAAATGATCAGAACCCTAGCCGGATTTGATTTCCGTTGTATACTCCAGTTCGGATTCAATATGCCTGCTGTAGCGTGACATTGAGAAACAGAAGAAAAAGTAAATAAGTGCAACAAAAATATAGGCTTCCGTACTAAATCCCGTCCACTCCGGAATATTGAGAATGGATTTTGTGGTGTTCAGAATATCGTAGAGGGCAATAATCACCACAAGGGACGTATCCTTAAAAGCCGAAATGAGTATGCCAACGGTAGGCGGTATAACAATCTTCAACGCCTGCGGCAAAATCACCAGTCGCATCGTCTGCAGATAGTTCAACCCCAGTGATTCAGCAGCCTCTGCCTGCCCTTTATCCATAGCCTGCAGACCACCCCGGACAACCTCTGCGACATAGGCCGCAGTGAATATGATAATCGCCACCTGGGCTCTCAGCACCTTATCAATAAAAACCCCCTCGGGCAAAAACAGCGGGAACATGACTGACGACATAAAAAGCATTGTTATCAGCGGAACGCCCCGAATAAGTTCAATATATACAACTGAAAAAGCTTTGATGACAGGAAGATCAGATTGACGGCCAAGAGCCAGAGCAACTCCCAGTGGATATGATGCCAGGATACCAAAAAAAGAGAGCAACAGGGTCAGAGGAAGGCCGCTCCACTTTGTACTTACAACAGAAACCAGGCCAAAAATTCCACCCTTCATCAGCGTACCCATAACAAAGAGGGCCAGGATCCAGGAATATCCGAGCCAGCGGTTCCATTTCTTCCAGTCTCTGCTGTAAATAAGCATCACGATG